>NZ_CAUVXG010000002.1:41712-72431 GCF_963555885.1 Protofrankia sp. Cr2 | reverse complement strand
ATTGAAACCCGCCGCACTGGATGCGGAAGTCGACATCCTGCGCGTCCGTGATCATCCCTGGAGGGATTGAAACTAGCGCGGGTCGACCTCGTCAGCGTCGTCGTCGTGTCCGTGATCATCCCTGGAGGGATTGAAACGCCAGTTCGGCCCACATCTTCCCGCCAGTGATGAGGTCCGTGATCATCCCTGGAGGGATTGAAACACCGTGTACAGCTGCGGCGGGCCCCACTCCGCCTGGGTCCGTGATCATCCCTGGAGGGATTGAAACACCCCGGGAACCATGTCCCCGACTGTGGCGGACACGTCCGTGATCATCCCTGGAGGGATTGAAACTAGTCGTAGACGATCGCCTGTCGAGTGGTCGAGGTCCGTGATCATCCCTGGAGGGATTGAAACTGGTCCGCCCCGACCAGGTCGGAGCGGAAACCGATGTCCGTGATCATCCCTGGAGGGATTGAAACGCGCGAGGCCCCACCGGACCCACATACCGCTCGCTGTCCGTGATCATCCCTGGAGGGATTGAAACTCACCCGTGGCGTCCAACAGCCGCACTGCCGCGGGTCCGTGATCATCCCTGGAGGGATTGAAACCTGAGATGCGACTCGCGCGAGCGGGCAAGTACGAGCGTCCGTGATCATCCCTGGAGGGATTGAAACCCGGGCGCCAGCTCCACACTGACGCCTGTTGCCGGTCCGTGATCATCCCTGGAGGGATTGAAACTGGTCTCGTACGGCTGCCCGGTCCTGTCTCGTCACAGTCCGTGATCATCCCTGGAGGGATTGAAACTTGTAAAGTACATCAGCGTAAATCTCATATACATGAGTCCGTGATCATCCCTGGAGGGATTGAAACTCACGTCTCGGGCAAGACGCGCGCGTTGGTCGTGGCGAGTCCGTGATCATCCCTGGAGGGATTGAAACCGCAGCTGCGCGAGCAGGACCCGGACATCCACTGTGGGTCCGTGATCATCCCTGGAGGGATTGAAACTGGTTCAGCGTGTACGTAGACGTAGCACCGACCCGGGTCCGTGATCATCCCTGGAGGGATTGAAACCGGCCGGGAGTGTGTGGAGCGACTGGGGCGACGAGTCCGTGATCATCCCTGGAGGGATTGAAACAAGCTGTTTGGTGCTTGTTTGGCGCCCTGACCTGCAGTCCGTGATCATCCCTGGAGGGATTGAAACGTTGTGGTCGAGCCAGGCTGCGACGTCCCGTCGGTGGTCCGTGATCATCCCTGGAGGGATTGAAACGCGCGGATGTCCGGAGCAAGTGCGGCAAGGGCGCGGTCCGTGATCATCCCTGGAGGGATTGAAACGGTGGGGTAAACCGCGGGTGGGTCAGCCGCGCGGGTCCGTGATCATCCCTGGAGGGATTGAAACAGCCTGCCACGCGGTCAGGATTCCGGCCGCGGCAGTAAGTCCGTGATCATCCCTGGAGGGATTGAAACATCTTCGTCACAATTTCACGAAGTATGCTTTCTTTCGTCCGTGATCATCCCTGGAGGGATTGAAACTGGGTCCTAGCGCCCCCTCCGGGCCTTCTGGCCCGTCCGTGATCATCCCTGGAGGGATTGAAACGCGAGGCGCCCGATGCGACTCGGCGGCTACGCGTAGTGGTCCGTGATCATCCCTGGAGGGATTGAAACTCTTGTAGGGACAGCACGGCCAGGTGTGCCGACTCGTCCGTGATCATCCCTGGAGGGATTGAAACATGGCCACTCCCAGTTCGTTAACCATCTTCAGCCTTCCGTCCGTGATCATCCCTGGAGGGATTGAAACCACGTACTCACACTGGCGTACACGCTCGTGACGTGTCCGTGATCATCCCTGGAGGGATTGAAACGGCAAAGCTTCGCTCCACCCTGAAAGGTCGCATTTGTCCGTGATCATCCCTGGAGGGATTGAAACCCGTGTCAAACCACGGATAGCTACGCTGCGATACCCAGTCCGTGATCATCCCTGGAGGGATTGAAACGGTCCCGTCCCTCTGCTGTAGGGGTGTGGATCAAGTCCGTGATCATCCCTGGAGGGATTGAAACAGCAGGAGCTGGACGACCTCCCGCGGTCCCACCCCGGGTCCGTGATCATCCCTGGAGGGATTGAAACCCGGTACCCGCCGGGTTGTGCGCGGCAGGGTCACCAGTCCGTGATCATCCCTGGAGGGATTGAAACGCGTGCGCTGGTTGAGTCCGTCCAGGACGGTCCGGTCCGTGATCATCCCTGGAGGGATTGAAACCGGGGTATACAGACGGATCCAGTCCGAGAAGAGGCGGTCCGTGATCATCCCTGGAGGGATTGAAACGGCAGTCGCGCCACCTGAGCATCTACTCCAGCTAGTCCGTGATCATCCCTGGAGGGATTGAAACGTCGGCGATATCGTCCATTGAGCTCTCCTGGCGGCTGGTCCGTGATCATCCCTGGAGGGATTGAAACCCCATGGCCAGGCCGCTTGCTTCGTGAATCATGAGTCCGTGATCATCCCTGGAGGGATTGAAACGCGGTAGCTCACCCACACTCGCGCCCTGGCCGTCGTGTCCGTGATCATCCCTGGAGGGATTGAAACCCTGGCTCCTGGAGGCGAGTCCCTCGGCCGCGGCCGTGTCCGTGATCATCCCTGGAGGGATTGAAACCGATGACGGGCGAGTGCCTGCTGGACAGCGGCTGTGGTCCGTGATCATCCCTGGAGGGATTGAAACACGCCTGCCTCTTCGTCACGGTCAGACCGAGAAGTTCGTCCGTGATCATCCCTGGAGGGATTGAAACGTGTGCTGGGGGTAGGTGCTGTCCATCGCCTTACGTCCGTGATCATCCCTGGAGGGATTGAAACGGTACTAGTGCTGATACACCGTCAGGGGTGTACTGGTCCGTGATCATCCCTGGAGGGATTGAAACGCGATGCGACGGCGGGTCGAGCCACTGGCCAACCAGTCCGTGATCATCCCTGGAGGGATTGAAACATGACGGCGCGTCCGCGTGCGAGCCAGGCCTGCACGGAGGTCCGTGATCATCCCTGGAGGGATTGAAACCCAAGCCTCGAAGCGCAGGGCGACCAGGCCGCCGGTCCGTGATCATCCCTGGAGGGATTGAAACGCGAGTCCGCCGCGTATCAGACCGGTCACCGCACCTGGTCCGTGATCATCCCTGGAGGGATTGAAACTTGCCGAGCTCGCCCGTGACGCCGCCGACCAGATGGAGTCCGTGATCATCCCTGGAGGGATTGAAACCTTTTAGTCCAGACGACGTATTGATTCGTCACATGTCCGTGATCATCCCTGGAGGGATTGAAACACGCGAACCATCTCGATCGCGGCCGTACCGTTACCGGGTCCGTGATCATCCCTGGAGGGATTGAAACTGCCGGACGTGGCCGCACCCGTGGCGCGGACTGAGTCCGTGATCATCCCTGGAGGGATTGAAACAACGGATCGCCTGGTCCTGGCGGTCCGCGACCGGATGTCCGTGATCATCCCTGGAGGGATTGAAACAAGCGCCTTCGCCGCGGCGGTGTGGTCGCCACCGTGTCCGTGATCATCCCTGGAGGGATTGAAACGGTCTTGCGCGGAGTGCCGTAGCCCCGGCTGGCAGTCCGTGATCATCCCTGGAGGGATTGAAACCATCTTCTCGCGCGCGGCGGGCGTACCGGTGCCGTGGTCCGTGATCATCCCTGGAGGGATTGAAACCAGTAGCCCGCGGTTGTCCACGCGGATGTCCTCGGTCCGTGATCATCCCTGGAGGGATTGAAACATCAAAGCGTCAATGTTACTTTTCTCTTCCGGAGGTCCGTGATCATCCCTGGAGGGATTGAAACGTGGCTGCCCTGTAGTGGCCAGGGCCGATCTTCTGCCGTCCGTGATCATCCCTGGAGGGATTGAAACACGAAAATGGCGTTGCCGATGGCGGCCGCGCTCGTGTCCATGATCATCCCTGGAGGGATTGAAACCAGCCTGACAGCCACGTGTGCACGTCAGCTCCCCAGTCCGTGATCATCCCTGGAGGGATTGAAACTGCCTGGTCACAGCCGGTCTCCGAGACTCAGCCGGCGGGTCCGTGATCATCCCTGGAGGGATTGAAACCTGATGCGCTGGCCGCCCTGGCATGGGACACCCTGGTCCGTGATCATCCCTGGAGGGATTGAAACACGTCACGGGTGAGGGTAAACCGCCGGGACGGCCATAGTCCGTGATCATCCCTGGAGGGATTGAAACAAGAGCGCTGTTGGACGCCGTGGCCCGGGACTCCAGTCCGTGATCATCCCTGGAGGGATTGAAACTTAGTCGCCCTGTCGGCGTCCCGAATCCTTTCCAGGTCCGTGATCATCCCTGGAGGGATTGAAACGATGTGCACAGTCTGACGTCCGGAGCGGAGACGTGTCCGTGATCATCCCTGGAGGGATTGAAACAGGCACGGAATACCCGCCACGGCCGGGGCGGGCTGGTCCGTGATCATCCCTGGAGGGATTGAAACCGTCTCACGACCCGGGCGTGGATGTAGGGGAGTGGCGGTCCGTGATCATCCCTGGAGGGATTGAAACCCGGCACCCGCGCGGCGTCACTGCTGACGCTGGGGTCCGTGATCATCCCTGGAAGGATTGAAACACGTAGTAGGGGAAACGGAACCCTCTGATGGCAGAGTCCGTGATCATCCCTGGAGGGATTGAAACACCCGCGGTCCCGCTCTGGCCCTCGTCCTGCTCTGGTCCGTGATCATCCCTGGAGGGATTGAAACCTGTTGCCAAAGATCAGGCCATAGCCGACCTGCACGCGTCCGTGATCATCCCTGGAAGGATTGAAACGGCCGACGGCGGCGGGCAAGGTCCGGAAGTTCCTGTCCGTGATCATCCCTGGAGGGATTGAAACTAGTCCTGAGCCGCCAGCCAGGTCACGGACCACTGTCCGTGATCATCCCTGGAGGGATTGAAACGTGGTACGCAGGCAGTCAACTCGAAGATCGCCATCATGTCCGTGATCATCCCTGGAGGGATTGAAACTAGGTCCATGAAGCCCTGCGACTCACGTCATAGAGGTCTGTGATCATCCCTGGAGGGATTGAAACCTATACCGATCGGTCAGGCGCCTATCAGACCCAAAGTCCGTGATCATCCCTGGAGGGATTGAAACTGGGACTTGCAAATGTCCTGGTCAGGGGTTATGCCAGGTCCGTGATCATCCCTGGAGGGATTGAAACTTGTAACCGACGATTACCGCCGATCCACATTCCGGTCCGTGATCATCCCTGGAGGGATTGAAACAGGTAATATCTGCCACTGTGCCGGAAATCTGGCAAGATCCGTGATCATCTCTGGAGGGATTGAAACAGCGGTTGCGTGATGCCGGCCTCGCCGGCGTGGCCGCCCTGGTCCGTGATCATCCCTGGAGGGATTGAAACAGGTAATATCTGCCACTGTGCCGGAAATCTGGCAAGATCCGTGATCATCTCTGGAGGGATTGAAACTGGACCGTTGCTGAGCTACGGGATTGGCAGGCGCGTCCGTGATCATCCATGGAGGGATTGAAGGAGGTGCACGGGATTTCTTCAGACGGCGATCAGATATACCTGATCGCCGCAGAGCCTGGACATATCGTCGATGTCTGATGTCAGCATGGCGACCGGCCCGGGTTGCCGCCGTGCCACCTCGGCCACTGCGGCATCGATCGCGTATCTGTGACCGTGCAGATTTACTTTCTTGAGTAGTCGCGCGGAAGCCTTCGCGGTTTCCTTGGTGACCGGCTCGACCTTGATCCGCGAGAGTAGCCAGTCCAGCCGAGGGATGTTCACCCCTACGTGGCTGACTTCGATGATTGTGTTGGCGCTGATGACGAGGTCGGCATCCATCTCGCTGAAGATCTGGAGCATGGTGGCGACCTTGCGGTCCTGAGTGATCCAGGCGGACAGCCCCGCGCAGTCCAGGACAACCGTCTCGATGCGCCTGGTCACGCCGCCGTGTCTTCGGTGCTGCCGGTGGCGTCGCCGACCCTGGTCCGCGCCTCGGCCAGCTCCTCCTGCGTGAAGGCTCCGGATTCCTCCTGGTAGCGCTGAAGCTCGTCAACGAGTAGTCGATGCCGGATCTGGCGTGCGACAGCTGCGGCGACGTATCCGGAAACGTTGTCTGTGATTTTTTTCAGCTCGGCGACCTGGTCGCTGGGTAGCGTGATCGTGATGCGGGTGGTAGCGGACATGCGTGAATCATACCGTGGTATGCGCCAGTGGACCGCTGGAACGCTCGATGATCCAGAGGGGGCACTACTCGTCCTGGCCGTCAGGCTGCCGTCCACATGCAGCGGTAGGCGCGGTCGATGATCGGCGCGAGTTTGTCGTTAGGTACGCGGATCGAGCCGGAAAGCGTACATAGCAACAAACAACTGCCGATCTTGAATCGCGGCTACGGGCGGCCACAGGCCATCATCGGCAGTTATCCATAGATGCCGGTTATTCACCGATCTGGGTTGGATATGGCGCCAGGACGGCCATGCCCGGCACGATCCTGCAATGGTCGACTCCTGTCCCGCGCCGTCCCCGGCGGTGGTCGCCCCGCAACCGGTACAGGTGCGGGCCACGACCCGGTGCTCGACCACCCGGGGGCGCGGCGGGGGCGGGGGCACGTCGAAGACCTGGTGGCGGCGCACCCCGAACACCGGCGCGCCCGCCAGCGACGCCCCGCACCCCGCGCACGCCGGCGGGTCGTGGACCACGGTCTCGTCCGGGTCGCCGACCATCTTCCGGGTCTGGCCGGGGTCGTCGTGCTGCTTGCCTTTCGCCCGGCCCGACTGTCCCCGCGAGGACCGTTTCGGCGCGGCCTTGGTGTACGGGCTGTCCGACGACGGCGGCCGCGACGACGTGGAACTGTCCTTACCCGCCTGGCGTTCCCGCTCGGCGACCCGCCCGGCCAGCGCCTCGATCAACCCGGCCTGCCGGGTGATCAGGTCGGCCTGGGTGGCGACCGTGGCGTCCCGGTCCGCGAGGAGCGCCAAGAGCTGCTCGTACGTCGGCTGCCCGCTGGAGTCCACGCCTTGAACCTAGCGATCACGTCACACCGTGACGCGACCGCGGTGACGATCACCGCACACGGGACAGCGAACGCCCAGCCACCCCAGCTGAACAGCTACATATTTTCTGCGTCCGTGATCATCCCTGGAGGGATTGAAACACCGTCTTGTCATACCCGACGGCCGCCGGGCTGGTGTCCGTGATCATCCCTGGAGGGATTGAAACGTTTGGACGGGTGGGATGCGGCGGTGTCCGCGACGAGTCAGTGATCATCCCTGGAGGGATTGAAACGTCAGGACATGCTGACGGCCGCGCTCGCCGGCGCGTCAGTGATCATCCCTGGAGGGATTGAAACCCCGGCACGCGGCTGCCGCCGGGGCGGGGGCGGGGGCGGAGCCCACGGGAAAAGCCTCGTGACGACCGGCAGCTGCCAGGCAGGGTCGGGAGAGAGATTCAGACGCGAGAGGGGCTGCCAGGATCGCGCGGATTGTCCGCGGCAATGGTGCATACGGTAGAAGGACGGTCATAGGCAGACGGCGGGGGACGTGACGCGCTTACGCGCGCCGAGCCCTGATTCTCACGGTCCTCGAGCGGATGGAGGCGTCGGGCACGAACGCGACTGTGGGCGTCGGCGCCCTGGCGAAGGCGATCGCGGATGACTGGGCCAAGAAACTGGCAAACTGTGACAGACAGCAGAGAAGCCGGGCGCACCTACAGGGTGCCCGGCCTCTTCACGTCCAGAGTCAGATGCGGTTGCGGTCGAACTCCCCATCGCGGGCGCCAGCCAGGAAGGCATCCCACTCGGACGCCGTGAAGCGGAGCACCGGGCCGCCACGGTCCTTGGAGTCACGCACGGCCATGCCGCCGTCATCCAGGGGCGCAGCCTCCACGCAGTCGCCACCGTGGCCGTTGCTGTGACTGCTCTTGCGCCAGCGAAGCTGGCCGTCATCCTGCGGGTTCATCCTCTATGCCTTCCATCGCGCGAGCGATCAAGAGTTGCGATGTCAACTCATCGTAGGCCGACGCTCGGAGCCTATCCATCTTCTCTCGGTACAGAGCGACATCCCCCGGGCGATCAAGATAGAGACTCCCGGTGGCCTGGTCGATGTAGACGATCTCCGGGAGGTTGTCGGCATCGGAGAAGCCGAGCAAGGTGAAGGGACTGTCCATCCCGGCATGGGCGCCGCCGGTGAAAGGTACCACCTGGATCGTGACGTTCGGTCGCGTCGACACTCTGCGTAGATGGTCGAGCTGTGCCCGCATCACCGTCGGCCCGCCAACGACACGACGGATTACCGCTTCGTCAATCACCACCCAGAGGTCCGGAACCGGATCGGTGCTCAACACGGCCTGACGGCCGAGCCGAAGCTCTATGGCGCGCTCGACATCGGGATTGGGAGGCTGCCGCGGGGCGGCTCGCATCACCGCGCGGGCGTAGTCGGCCGTCTGGAGCAGCCCGGGGACCAACAGCGCCTCAAACTTCGCTATCGAACTGGCCTCGGCTTCGAGCCCGACGTAGACCTCGAACCAGCGGGGCACGACGTCACCGTAAGTGTGCCACCAGCCGGCACGCCTCGTCTCCTTCGTGAGGGCAAGCAGCGCCTGTCGCTGCTCGGGGTCGTCGACCTGGTACAGGTCAAGAAGATCGCCGACGTCGTCGCCCCGTATCGGGACGCGGCCGTTCTCCATCCGGCTGACCTTCGAGAGGCTGCAACCGAGCTGCCGTGCCGCGTCGTCGATTCCCTTCCCCGCGGCCTCGCGAAGCCTTCGCAGTTCAGCTCCGAGGCGCCGGCGCCTGATCGTCGGACCGCCCTGTACCGCCACGTGCCCGCCGTTCTCCGCGTCGGAGCTGCTGTCACAGTCCGGCACGGTACGCCATGTCTCCGACGATGCGGAGACATGGGACTACAAATACTTGCGTAGAAGCACTTGCATGGATGCATGTGTGGGGGCACCATCACTCTCGGAGGGCACCTTGGTGCGCAGCGGCTCACCGCCCACACGGATCGCTTCCAGTCAGGGCGCCTTCCCCCAGATCGGCTGCCCTCATCGGATGACCACCGAAAGGCCAGGCCCGGTGGGGACAGCCACAGTGCACGCGTGACGAGGTGGTGGAACGGGTGAATGGAGAACCATCAGTGATCTACTTCGTTGTACGACTGGCGGATCGTCCGGCCTGGCGGGTTGAAGCCTTCGTCGAGACTCCGACGACGGCGAGGCAGCACGGCATTGATCAGGACTGGCTGCCGTTCGTCGCCGCACCCATGCAGCCCGACATCCCGACCCAGCGTCCGGGGCTGAGTGTTCTGTGAACCTCGCGGATCGGGTCGAGCATCATCTGACGACTTGGCTGAGGCGGGACATCGTCAGAGCGCAGACGCCGAACGATCATCCAGATCTGAGCTTCACGGAGATTGCCTGGATGCTGGCTGTCTTCATCACGGTCCGTACCGAGGACCCCCCGAAAGATCTTCGTCCGGACCAGTGCGCCGCGCATGCGGCGGGTCAAGCGGCCATGCGCAACAGAATGCTTGCCGCCGTTCACGCCAAACTCAGCGAGTTACGAACATCCACATCGTCTGTCGATGAACCAGCTGTGAGGAGAGCGTTATGACGACCGCCACGTTGTCGGCGACCGTAGCCCCACGGTTTCTGTGGCTAGAGATCACCGGCCGTTGCCAGCTAACCTGTGTGCACTGCTCGGCCGAGTCGTCGCCGCTCGGGCGCCACGGAACGATGACGATCGCAGACTGGCAACGTGTGATTGACAGCGCCGTGGAGCAGGGCGTGGACATGGTGCAGTTCATCGGCGGCGAACCAACTATTCACCCGGGCTTTGCGCAGCTAGTGAGCTATGCGCTGACGGGCGGTCTTCAGGTCGAGGTGTACACGAACCTCCTGAATGTTCCGGCGCGGCTGTGGGAGATATTCAGTCAGCCGGGCGTGCGGCTGGCTACCAGCTACTACAGTGATGACCCGGTCCAGCATGATGCGGTTACTACTCGACGGGGAAGTCATAGGCGGACGCGTACGAATATCAGTGAAGCGGTACGCAGGGGGATACCGCTACGGGTGGGCATCATCGGCATTGCCGACGGCCAGCGGGTCGCGGAGGCGCAAGCGGAGCTGACCGCCATGGGAGTGGCTGATGTCGGTTACGACCGGATGCGCGCCTTCGGCCGCGGAGCTGCCGCGACCGACGAGACCGACACCTGCGGGCACTGCGGCCACGGCGCGGCGGCTATCGGTCCCGATGGGGTGGTATCGCCGTGTGTGTTCACCCGGCATGTTGTGGCCGGTAACGTGAAACGGACACCGCTGGCCGCGGTGGTCGCTGGAGATGTCTTCCAGGAAGAGGTGGCACGACTGGACGCAATCCGGCGTGATCAGGAGATCACTGCATGCTCGCCGCCCGAGGTACGATGCGGACCCAAGTCGAGCTGCCAGCCGTCATGCACGCCCTCATGTAGTCCCATGAGGTCGAGTTGCAAGCCCAAGAACGAGAAGTAGGTCGTGCGGTGGGATCGCGGTGGCTGCCTGTCCGCGTCGACGATTACGACGGGTGGCTGAGTTGTCTTTTCGTTGAGGGAGCCAAGCGGCTGGGGGCGGCACCGTGCGGTGAACCCACGCCCAGCGCATCGGGCGACAATATCGGTGGCCCGGTGCTCCACAACGGTGAGCAGGTGTGGCTGAGGGTCGCGCCGTACAACGAGAGCGCGATGGACATGGGCGCCTGGACCGGTACCCGTGATGCGGGCCGGTTGACCGGCATCCGCAAGCCTCTGTTGATCGACAGTACAGAGTGGGCACACATGAACCCAGTACCGATTCCGGTGTGGGCCGGGTTGATGACTCTTGTCACCGATGAAGTCGCCACCCCAGGTGACCAGTATCTAGCAGAGCCGATCACGCTGTCTTCGGAGTGGCTGCATGATCTGCGTGCCTCGCTGGAGGCCCTGGCGGCCCATCCGACGGGGCGGGTTTTCTGGGCTCATAGCGCTGAGCGGTACGGGTACCTCCTGCACGCCGTCTACGGTCGTCCGCTCCCGGCGGAAATTGAACCGGCATGGGGGCGAACCGAGCATCTTGACCTGCACTGGGGCAACGTAACGGTGCCGTCCCTGACGATCATTGACTGGGAGCACTGGGGGGCTGGCGTCGCCGGCTACGGGGCTGCGCGTCTCTACTGCACCGCGCTTTCTGTCCCGGCGGTGGCCAACCAACTGTACGGCGCCTTCGCGGATGTGTTGGACAGCCCATCCGGCCGATACGCACAGTTGGTCGCGGCAGCGGACATTTTGATCAACGTAGCCTACTATGAAGATTCCGTTGATCTCTGCCCTGCTCTGCACGACCTGGCCAGAAAGATCATGGGTTAGCGCCTGGTAGGGAGTCCCGGATGGAGTCGGCGGCATGAGGTCCGTGGCAGGCCTTGGTTACTGTCCCGCAGGCGTGACCTGTCAGCGGTGGTGGGGTGAACACCTGCCGACACGGGTGCGGGATGATGTTCGGGTGCAATCGCCGGATGCCTCCGGGCGCTACCAGCCGCTCGCCACGCCGACGCCGGTGAACTCCAGGCCGGAGCAGGCTCGCTGGGCCGACACGATGAAGGAGGCGCTCGGCCATAGAAGAATGAGCCTGCCGGCGTTGACTGCCGCGGTCGCCGGACAGTTGGGCTTGGCGCCCACTACCGACAAGATCCGTCGTTGGTTGGCGAACGACACGGCTGTGGACCCACATGCCATTCCCGTGCTCGCCCGTGCGGTAGGGGTCCACTCTTTGGAGATGCTGGCAGCATTCGGGCTGGTCGAGGATTCGCTCGCCGGCATGGCGAGACGCCTCGCAGCGACTGAACAACGGGTTCGCAGACAGCGTGCCTTGCTGCAGCGTCAGGACCGGGATGTCGGCGGAGCGCTGTTCGCCGAGTTGGCGCTTCGACAGGGTAACTGGGCGGTGACAGTCGTGCCGCACTGGCGGGGTCGGAGCTGCCGTTACCACGTTGGCGACTACGTCCTGTTGGAACGTCGGGACGGCATCGCCACCCGCGCCGACGCGGAGCGGGTGTTCGCCGAGGCATTCGAGCGAACCGGTGCAACCTGGGACGACGTCCCGTTCGCCACGGAGCCCGTGCCGCGATGGCCGGCGGGTCGGCTTTTCGTGCCACGGCTTGCCGCGCCGCGGGCGGCGGAACCGCACGCGGGCGACGTCCCCGGTGTTCACGGCATCGTTCTCACCGGACCCATGTGGGCTGGGATGTACACGGTGGCCGCGCTGGTATCCGCCGCACTCGGCTGGGGTCTTGACAGCTTTGCCCTGCTGGCTCGTTCGTTGTCCAGCGGTGGGCAGCTCGACAAGCGGCTGGCCGACGAGTTGATGCGGGACGCGCTGGCACGACCGGACGGCAGTCCACATCAGGTGTGGGCACACGTGCTCACCCAGGAGCCCGCGCCCATGACGCCGGCCGCCCGACTACTGGGCTCGCCGCCCGAGGACGTGCGGGTCGTGCTTCTTGTTCCCGATGACGACATGCTTGGCGTCGTCGCGGACCTCGGCGGGAAGCCCTGTGCACAGGCGCGGATCTTCACGGCCGGATGGCGAGCCCTGCTGCCCGAAGGACCGCGAATCTGGCAGGTGCCGGTGTCCGCTCCGGTCGGCCGCGACGGGACGCCGCTGGCACCGACCGAAACCGAATTCCTCGATGCGTATCACGACACGTCGGTGACCGCAGCGCTGCGGGTACTCGCGATGCTGGCCGCACCCCGCCGGTTGGCTGACATCGTTCCGATGCGGGCACGGGGCAACGCCTTTGCCGCGCTGGCTGCGACCTACTCCGCCGCGGCACCCGACTGCCCGATCGGCTTGGGCACCTTGGCGAACTTCAGCACTTCGTCGCGTAGCCGGACGAGCTCCATTATCAAGGCGTCTCGATCTTCCAATATCAGCGACGGGTAACGATCGGCGAGTGCTTTCGTCAACTCGGCGTCTGCCTTGTCCAACAGTGTAGCGACGTCAGCGGGTTCCGGAACTCTGATTGGCCTGGTCTTCTCATCCTGCGTGGCTTTGTCGACGAAGCCATGCGAGAGCGGATGGCGGTTTCGCCACTTGTTCAGCTCACGGCACGCTCCCTGGCCGCTACGGACCGCTGTCCACGGTGCGAGATAGTACCAAGTGTCAGGCTCCGGCATTATCGGAGACATTGTATTTGATTCGGCGGGAACCCACTCCTCGTTCGGGATGAGCACGAATTCACCTAATTCATGCACTGTCGCATTCTTGGTATCACTGGGCATGCGGAACGTGTGCTCGAGCATGGCAATGGCGAGGAAGACGGCGTCCCATGGGTTGGAGTCGACGATCTGGCGACACAGTCCGAGCCGGGCGCGGGCAAACGCCACCTCAGCCGCAGAAGTCTGATCATCAGTACTCGACGGCGGGACGCCGAAGGCCTTGCACTGAAGGTTGACGACCTCGACGGCGAGGGCTTGAAGCGTGCGGGAGCCGCGTTCGAGCAGATGCCCGGCCAGCGTGATGTCGAGCCTGGTCAGCGCTTCGGCAGCGAGATGGGCGAGGGCGCTGTCAAGGCCGAGGACCGCGAACGGTCTGGTTTTCTCGGCCGTTATCCGGGTCGTCTCGATGACGGGTCCGTCAGGGCCATGGTCACCCTCCGCTACCAGCAGCGTCAGCGGTACCGCGGCGTGCAGCGACCATTCGATCCCTGCGAGGATCGCCGCTACCACCAGCGCCTTGCGTCCGATCGGCAGCAGTACGGCGACCTCGTCCGCCACCACCGCGCGCGGGTCCGCCAACAGTGCGCCAACCAGCTGATCGCGGCACTGCTCGACATTGTCCGGTCGCAGCTTGGGGTCGATGACCGTCACCGGAATGCGTTCCACGCCTTCGCGGGTGGCCGTCACCCTGGCCATCCCGGTGACGAACTCGAACGAAAGCACCTGCCCAGCGCCGAGTGCCTCGAAGATGCGGTCGAGCAGGAACTGATCGTCGATCTCGCCCTGGTCGGGTGTGGTGGACCGGCTCAATGCCCGTAGAACGACGACCGTCCGTTCGGTCAGTGGTGGGGGAGCGACCGGCCAGTCCGGGAATTCCTGGAGTACGCGGTCCTTGGCCCGCCGAGTGGTTGCCCATTCGTTCTGCATGGTGCGGATGACAGGATGTGTAGGTACTGGTTTGTGCATGCCGTGGCTGAGCCGTACAATATCTTTACGCCATTCCTTGATCTTCGGATCTTTCGGATCGAGTAGCGGACGTACCAGCTGCTTGTTTTCCGGAATGGCGGCGTGTTTCGCCAGGGAGAGCCAGGTGCGGGCGGTAGCGCCGTCGGTAATCTCCCCGCGGGCGAGCCCTTCGGCGAACGCGGCCTGTACCGCCTCAGCAAGGATCGCCTGAACAGCGTCCGTCACTTTCCATGCGCCGTTTTCCTTCAGCTGATCGGCGAGTAGCGCGGATACATCTACACGCTGCCGCTGGGCCAGCTTCTGCCAGTGCTCATCACCCGGGGACAGCGTCGGTGGCACCTCCAACGGCGGATCACTGCTGGCGAGCGGCTCGTAGTAGCGATGCCGTACCAGCCATCGCGCCGGCGCCGTGTTCAACCCACGCGGAACCAGCGAAATCCGGCGCCCGACTCCGTTCGCCGCCCACAATGTCAGGTCGTGGCCCCGTAGCAGCAGCTCGAACATCACCCCTAGCAGAACACCCGTCGCACCGCCGCCGAGCGGCAGTTCCCATTGGGTCTCCTTGCCGATCGCGTTGGCAGCGTTGTCGACAAAGGTTTCCAGCCCATGTCTGGCGTCCGCGATGCTGGGCAGCGGGATCTGCTCGACGGTGGTTGCCGGCACCCGCTGCCGGACGAAGGGGAGGATCACCTCGGCCAGATCCTGGGTTGCCGGCTGCACCCTCGGATCGTCGTGCTGCTTTGTCGCGATGAGGATCAGTTTGTCAACCGGATGATCATCCAACTTTTTGATCTTCCGAAGAAACCAGTCGATCGGTGTACCGGCGAGTTCATCAGCGAGAGCGGAGGGCTCAAGGCCGGTGAGTTCCGTAATCCGCGTGGCCGTCTCGGCGAGTGTCGGCTCGTGCATGCCGAGGTCGGAGGCTCCGACGACGTGCACAGCGATGCGGTTCACAGCCTGTCCTTCGTTGCGGCGGTCATCTTCTTTGTCGGTACGGGCATAGGTGCCCTTGCACGCGTGCGGTCCTCCCACAACCCCGGTGCCGTCGTGTACCGGTGTCGGTGCCGCCGGATAGGGTGCCCGTCGACGAGCTCGACGGCGCTGAACGGGACAGTTGCACGCGGTTTGGCCGCCAGCGGCCCCGCGATGTACCGCTGGTACCGGCGCGGGTCTTCCTCACGCAGCACGCCGACGATGCGGGCGACCCACCTGGCCATATCCGGAAGCGGCAACCCGTGGCGTTCCGCCCACACCTGCAACGGCCAGCCGGGATCGCCGGTGGCTTGGCCGTCACTGCCGAGCCAGGTGAGGACGTGTACGAGCAGCGCCCGATCCGCCGGGTCAGGGAACAACCGATTTGCCCAGTCGGCGTCGGCGACCCGCTCCGGCCGTTGCGGCAACCCGAGATCCTTCCGCCGATGGCGGTGCATCTCGCCCAGTACAGCGGCGGCTGTGCGTGCGGTGTACAGGGATAGTCTCGCATCCACGCTGGCCCCACCGCGGTCGTCACACGGCCGGGCGTGGTCGGGTGAACGTTCAAGCCAGCCGGCGGTCGTGACCTTCGCCACGACGGCGGCCAGCACCTCTTCGGCATCGTCGAAGCAGCCGCGGTCGCAACAGGCGAGCACCGTCCGCCATGGGTCGGGGCTTACGGACTTGCCCCGCGCAGACGGGCAGGGACGACCGCCGTGCCACAGCGACGCCCGCGCCATCGTGGCGTTCACCGCCCTCGTGCAGGTCACGAACACCTGCTCGACCCAGCTCGGCTCGGCGGACCCGCAGCGATGCCCGGACGTCCGTGGCGTGTTCTCACCACTGAATCCGTGAGGCTTTGGATCGGTTTCCATCTCTTCCACGCCGCTGAGCCTGGTCGGGGATCATCGCGATCAGAACCCCGAGATCTGCCATTTTTGTCCCCTCCGGCCGCAGATCCTGCCCGCCTGAAGCCGTCACGATCTCCGCCGCCGACTCTGGGCCTGCGACCTGTTCCCTGCTGCGGCGAGCAGTATCGTTTCTTTGTCGAGAATGTTCTTGAAGTCAGTACTGTGCCGGTCACCCTCGCAGCGGTAGGTAAGTTGCCCATCCATTCCCCCCGGATTGGCGACATAATCCAATCCCGAGCTTATCGATAGGGTTCTTTTATCGAAACGAAAATGCCTGTCATGGTGTCGTTCTTCCTCTTTCTGTTTTGTCCCCCACGCTTCTTGCGGTAACCAGGATAGGTTAAACGTTGCAATTCCTGTCGTCCCTTCGTAATTCTTTGCAAAGTCTTCCACCCCTCTCATTTTGCGTTCTGCCCCCTCCTGGTCACCCTTCTTTTTGTTCAGTAGTGCACGTGTCAGGATTTGTATGGTCCTTCCGCAGTTACTCTTGGGCGAAGGTGTCTCACCTATTCTCTCCCACAGGTAGGCACAGTCCTGAAGATTTTCCCCCGCGTACTTGTCGATTAGCACGACATTGGAGGCCCGTATGACCAGTGGCTTTATATAATGGTTCCATAGATCGTCTCGTGAAAGCTGATCCGCGCGGTAGTAGCGGCTGTTTAGCTCCTCCATCTCCCGTAGCTGTTTCGGTGTCACGCCTCGATAGCTACTGATACATATTCCGCTGGCCCCGTCGGTTCTGCCGTCTGAGCTCGGACTGAAGCCGAATTCTCGGGCCTGGTCGGTGCCCACCAGAAAGTGATCCATGTGGCTTCGCCAGGAAAGAAGATCTTTCCTATTTGAGATTGACATTGCTGGACGGGACGGACGTGCCGATTGAGGGCAGTGGATACGGAATCGGCGGCCGGCACGTCCAAAAATGGGATCCCAGTAGGCTCTGACAGTCGATGGTAGAGTGCTCACCTTCCGCCGGTACTCGCCCACTTCGGTGTCGTTCAGACAGACAATTTCGGCATGCCGTGTAAGCACCGCAGTGAGGGACCGGTGCACCGCATGAAGCTGATACCGGTCCGAGTTGAGAACCGGGTCATCGAAGAAGGACGCCGCAATAGCGACTCGAACTAACATCTAATACTCCGGTTCGATAGCGCGAATGCGTGCCGTCGGAAATACGTTGTCGGCTCCCGGGTCTAGCTCTCCGTCTCCTGTCCACTGATGGTCTACTGGGAATGCGGTGTAGCGCTCATGATCCATTCCTACTGTAATCACCTGGATATCTTCGGCGCGCTCTTCTTGTAGAGCTACGAGAGCCTGAATTCGCAGCAACATATTCTCGCTGTGGGTCTCGACGACAAGCTGTGGCAGTGAGACCTTTCGGGCGGGATTCGTGGCGCTGTGCAGCAGCTCCTCGATGAGGTCAACCTGGAGATCCGGATGCAGGTGTGTTTCTGGCTGCTCAATCAGAAGTGGGCGCCCACTGTCGCGACTGCACTCAGCGAGGATCGGCAGGAGATGGTTGAAACCATAACCGACGTTCTGTAGCTGAGACTCCATTCCGTCACGGATAAGGGCTATATCGCTGAGCATAATTTTTGATCGGTGTCTTTTCAGGCTACTTTCGTCATTGTTGTCGAAGGTCGCCTGCGGATAGTTCCATTGCCGGATTCGGTAAGGGGAACTGAGACGGGAAAGTGCGTCGTTGACACCGTTGATCACACTGTTTCCTTCACGCTGGCTTGCCAGGAAATGAAAGAGCCTGCCGCCGTCACGACCCACCCCGTCAGGGCCGTCGTCGTCGTGCCGTACCGGCCGCCGGTCTGGTGGTATGCGTCCCGGACCGAGATGTCGAACATCGCTCAGAACGTGCTCCAGGCTTTCCCTGAGGCGTATTGCGTAGCGCTCCGAAGCGTCGATGCACTGCCAGGAAGAGTCCGAATCAAGCCAATTTGCGACGTCGCTCTCTGGTTCGCTGTCGTCTTTTCCGTTAGGGAACCATGATCCGCCTGGGAACCGGAAGCCCTGTATTTTACCCGGGCATAGTCCGGCGACGCTGACAAGAGGCCGAATCGATGCGGAAGTGGCTGCCGTCCAGGTTTCGGCGAGGCTGGCATCCGGGATATCATTTGAGGAGTTGAGGATCGTCCGCAAAAAGACATCGATTGTTTCTTCTGATATTTCAAAGAGAAATTCTGGATCCGACTGCTTGTTGTTTGTCGACGGTAGTTGAAGAACGTAAGTGGTCGCCTCGCCGGGGTCCAGAACTTCGATCGACTCCAGTTGGCCGCCGGCGCCACTGAAACCGTAGATCGCGACGGTCTCGTTGCCGAAAGCATCGCGCCAACTCACCCCTAGGGAGATGGTCAACTCAGTCTGGTGTCTGTGGACGACTTCGCGGGTGGAGCCCAAGGCGATCAGGCTGTCATTGAGGACCAGTCGTGGCCACTCCTGCCGGGCAGGCTGCATCAAGGACTGGGCGAGCACCAGTAATGCCTGCAGGAGAGTCGATTTACCTGCCGAGTTCGGACCGTAGAGCAGAGTCAGCGGCGCCAGTGGAATGAAAAAAGATCCATCCCCGCCCGCGGGCACTCCGAATGCCTTGAAATTCGCAATGTGCAGGCCGGTGAGAAGCGGACGTGTGTTGGGAAGAGCGGGTGGCGATTCTTTGCGATCACCATCGTCGATCAGTACATGCTCGTTTTCGACCTGAAGTGCGAGGTCATTTTCTGGGGTGGCGTCGGTCATCGTGGTGGGCCTGTACGGTCGGGGGCCGGGTATACGACGAGCGGGTCGCCGTCTGCGGGCGGGAGGCTTTCGGCCCGCAGGAAGCTGTTGGAGCGTTCCTGCTCGTTCTGGACGAACCAGGCGTAGGCCTGACCACGCGGGTCGGGTGGGACGGGAACCGATCTGTCCATGGCGGCGGGCCGGACCCGCGGATAGTGCACCGGGGTCGACGTATCGCCGAGCGCCGCTGTGAGGAACGCGGCGAGGTGCGGGCGTCCGGGCCACACGTCGGATGCCTTCTCGAACACGGCGATGAGCGTGTCGACGTCCGCAGTGGTGCCAAGGATCTGGTCGCCGAACGAGGCGTAGTAGTCGGCGATGGCGGCGCCCGTACGCAGTTCGGTCGTCTCGGTGTCAAGGCCCAGCCGGACGCTGCCGAAGCCGAGAGGTTTACCGAGCCCGAACCGGTGATAATGCTCCGCCGGCAGCCGTAGCAGCCACAGCAGAGCGCCGAGTTCCACCTCGGTCAAGTTGATCACGTCCAAGGTGAATCGGAATGTGGTATCGGGTTTGACCCAGCCACGGACCGAACGGTTCTGGTTGTCGCACTTTCCTTTGCCACCGGTGGCAAACGCGCGGTTGTCGGCGGTGAGTTCCTTGTCCGGGCTCTCTGTCGCCGGGCGTCTGTACTCCTGGTAGCGCTCTTTGTCGTCCAACGTCTGGGTTCGGTCCTCGGTCGGGTTCTTCCAGTAGTCGTCAGCCAATCCGGCATGGTGTGGGTACGTCTTGCGGCCACGCAAAGAGCGGCCGGGAACGTACCAGTCCCGTCTCGGGGTGCGTGGCGGCAGCGGCATCGGGTACTGCGACGTGCCCGCTGCCGCGTAGAAGCGGCCTTGCTGGGGTTTGGGCTGGCCGAGGATTGCCAACGGAACGCCGTTCGCGCCGAAATCCGCAACCGCGTCGCCAGCAGCATCGCGGTCTCCGTCCAGCGTGACCGGTCCCACCCGCAGTTGTCCGCGGTATGCACCGTGGCCGTCCGGATTGACCCAGCCGAAGACCCTGTCCGCGGGCGACAGCTCGGCCCGTGTCGACGCCGGGCGGAGCGACGGGTGGAGAAGATCCTTGGGTGATGCGGAAAAGAGCTCCCGGGCGATCATCACCGGGTACAGGGCGTCGAGGTTCCCCCACGAATCGAGGAGGGCGTAACACAGGTCGCCGGGGCGAAGCTTTTCCGCTCCCTCCTCGTACAGGTGGCGGCTCCACGCCGTCTTCCCCGGTTCCCGGCCGAGCCATTTCTGCGGTGGGGCGAACTTCCCTCTGCCACTCCGGTCGGTGCTCACGTTCGGCCGCTCCCAGACGTCGGCATGCCGGTGAGCATTGCGGTAGTCGTTGACGAGCGCCGTCCACGCATTCCTCGTCGTTTCCGTCAGCTCCCGGGTGTGCGAATCGCCGAAGAAGACCCGTTCGTCGTGTTTGCGGCTGAAATTGCGGTTGTTCACACAGACCCAGCCCGCCGCATCCCGGGTGTCGGGCAGCGGCTCGTGCACGGTGAACCGTTCACGCCACACCGGGTCGGCGACCTTCATCTCAGCCGGGAACGGCTCGCCGGCCCGGGCGATCGCCACCACCTGCCAGTAGCGGAAGTCGGCGGTATGGTCCTTCCGGTGCTTGTCCCAGCGGTAGTGCTGGATCAGCCGCAGCCGGACCCTGACCTCGTCCCGGTGCTCCGGCTCCGACTGGTCGCCGTACAGCACAGGCCGCCGGGATCCGGACCCGTACCGCGGTAGCCAGGCCGCGTACATCACGGCCTGCGGCGACGGCCGCTGGCGGAGCGGCGCGGTACCGGTCAGCAGGTCGACCGTTTTGGCGTCCCGGCCGACGCGTGCCGGTACCAGAGCGGTGCCCGCGCTGGCAGGCGGCCGATATCCCAGCGGTTCGTCATGGCCGGTGAAGACACCGAGCCGGGAGTTGGTCGCCGCCTCGTAGGCCGCCCGCAACATTCCCTTGACCGCCGTCGACGGGATATGTGGTCGGCTGTCTCGCAGCAGCACCGCGTAGGTCGTGTGCCCCTGGTCATCGGGCTTCGCCGGCGCGGTGTCCAGCAGCAGCAGCGGCGTGACGGTCGTCAGCGTCACGCCGATCCGCCCGCTCCAGCGGTCCTGGTCCCACACGTCGTGGCCAGCGGGTGGGGCGTCCCCGAGCGATCCCGCACCGTCGCGTGCCAGCGCCGGCACGAACGTGTACGGGTTCCGGAACAGGTCCACGGCGTTGACCGCCTGCCGGGCGGACCCCTGAGCGGACGGCGGGCCGGCCGGGCGGGTCCAGCCGGGACGCTGCCCGTCTGCATGGCGGCTCCCCGATCTGCGGGGTGGAATGTTTTGCCGATTTGCGCCCGCTTCATTCGATGCGCGGGCGACAAACCCCTGAGCGGACGGCGGGCCGCTGTCGGAGGGTGCGGTGGGCAGGGTCGACTGCGTGGAGGGGGGACGGCTCGGCAGCGGGGTTCCTGCCCGGCGGACACCCCTGACCTGGCCCTTCACCCATTCGTAGTCGACGCTGAGCCCGTCGAGTTCGGCGGGGGCAAGCGCACCCAGGTCGTCGACCAGAGCCTTGCCCGGTTGCGAGATCGTGCGTCGGTTCGACCCATCGACGACCACCAGCCGGCCGCCGTCGGCTCCCGAGGGCTGCCAGTGCAGACGTCCGCTGCGGGTGCGGGTGCCGCCGCCGGCGGCGGCGACGCTGCTGTGATCAGAGCTGCGAGCCTCACTCATCGATCTGCCCCTCCTCGATGGCGATCAGCCGTTCGTCGAGCACGTAGGAGTTGCCGTGGTCGGGTTCCACCGCGATGTATTCGCGTGCCCGGAGTCGCAGTCTGCGTCCTCGCGGGGGTACCGCCGGTACCCGCAGGGTGCCGATCCGTGCCGACGACAGCGATACCCAGCCGGCCGGGTTGTCCCCGTCGACCAGCTCACCCCACAGCAGGTAGTGCAGATCCGTCGTCTGCAGGTCCGTCCACAGGTTGCCGCCGGTCACCTGCTCGCCGAGCAGCACGCCCTGGCCGCTGTCGCCACGCCGTACCCACCGCAGTTCCACATCCCGGGTGAAGGCACGCGCCTCATAGACCCGGCCGAGGTCCACCGCACCCCCCGGCATACCGCCGTCTGGCGCGCTGCACCTACCGTCATCACCAATGGTGGCGACTGTGTACGCTTCGGGTGACGAAAGCAGTGCGATGCCACCCGCCAGTTCCGCTACCTGGGTGAGCATTGCGGGCAGCGGTCCGCGCAGCGACCGCGACCCGAGTCGTTCTACTCCGCGTACTCCGCTCATGCCGCAGCCTGTTCCTTCCACAGTGCTTCCCATGCGTCCCGCAGTTGCCGGCCAGTCGGTGACGCAAGGTAGTCGCTGAGATCCGATGTGCCATCCGGCGTGGCAATGGTCACGCTGGCGGTGATGTCACCGAAACCGCGGGTGGTGCCCTGGCCGATCGGCAGCCGACGGTCGCGCAGATCGCGTAACACGAGCATCAGCAGCGCCAGGGACGGGTGCGCCTCATCGCCCAGCCGCGCGATGTCGACGGACAGCTGGATCGGTTCCCACTGGACGTTCCATGGCTCCAGAACGGTGAACAGCAGTTTGTCGGCCGCGCCGCCGGTCCACCGGTCGATGGCGACGTGGTCCGCCTGATCGAGCCCGTGCGCTGACAGCCACTGCCGGTAGCTCTGGCCGTCCTGCTCGGGTTTGCCGCTGTCCGTCAGCATCGCGCCGAGGTCGGGTTCCGTGGCGATCTTCCGCCAGGCGTCGGCCGCCAGCGGCTGCGCCGAGCGACAGTCCGCGACAGCGACCGCGCCCACCCCGTAGGCGAACTGTCTGCCGGGTGCACCTACCGGCCCGCCCGCGATGGCGGATCGCTCATCGTGGGCGTCGGAAAGCTCTTCGATACCGTCGGCCGGGTCGATGGGAATTTCCAGGACCGAACGGTGGACGTCGGACTGCGTGGCCGGCGGTGCCGCGCCGAACAGCACCTTCGCCAGGTGCAGCTGATCGAGTTGCGCGCGGAACGCCGTCGCGTCGGCTATCGCGTCGCCGACGGGCCGCGGCGCCCGGCGATTCTCCAGCGTGCGCAGGATCCGCTCCGCGTGGCTGCGCAGCGCCCCTTTCACGCTTGATCCGGGCAGTACCAGGCGTACCGTGTCGGCGCCGTCCGCACCCGTCAGCGGCAGTGTGTCGACGGCGACACCGGCGCGATCGGCGCGCACCATCACCGCAGCGTCCGGTGTCCAGCCGATGGTGACGGCCAGGCGGTGGCGCAGGTCAAGGTCGGGTTCGCCGCGTAGTTCGTCCAGGCCAGGTCTACCCGGCTCGCCGCGCAGCAGAGCGATCAGGCCGGTGGCGTTGCTGAGGTCGTGTTCTTCGAGCTCGACGCCGGGTGCCAGCCGGATACGGCCGAGCCCACGGGTCGTGGCGGCGCCGAGCAGCACGTCGCCACGACCGAGGGCGTCCAGCAGCGCTGCCAGCCGGGCGCGGTCGCGGCGCCAGCCGACGTCGGCCGGGTCAGCTGCACCGGACTCGACGTCGAGTTCGAACCGGATGAAGGCCCCGACGGGGATGACTGCCCGGGAGAACAGGATGCCGTAGGCGGCGGCACCGGTGTACCGGTCGATCCCGACCGAGGTACGGGCGTCCAGCCGGGTCATCGGGAAGGGCGCGTCGCCGTTCGGTTCGGCGCAGATGAGGCCGTCGCGGACGAACACCCGGCTCGCCCGGCCGTCGGTGTTGTCGGTGAATCCCCACAGCTCACCGAGGGCGTTCGCGTCGGTGCGGCGGCCCGTCATCCAGTGGCGGTACACCCCGGCGAGACTCGTACCGGGCACGTACAGCCGGGACTTGCCGTCGAGCGCGACCGGCAGGTCCACGTCCGGGTCGTGCCCGAGCCCGCCGACGTGCAGCGGCGAGCACACCTCAAGCCAGCCGCGGACCCGCAGCCGGTGGCGCAGAGGTCGTCCGGCCATCACTTCGCCTCCCGGTTCCGGCGGTGCGCGGTCAGGCAGGTCAGGACCAGCGTCTGCACCGCCTCCTGCCACAGCTCCGTCCGCAGGTTCGCGGCGATCGTCGCGGCGTGCGGCGCTTCATGGGTCTGACCGCCGGCCGTCGGCCCCGCGGGGCCGACCCAGCCCAGGGCCTCCCACACCTGGCCCGGTCTGGTGAGGAGGGCCTTCAGCTGTCTGCCGACGCCGTCCGGCCATGATCGCCGGCGGGACGGGTCGACGAGCCTGTCGACGAGCGATTCGGTGGCCGCGCGGTCAGCCAACCGGGGCAGGATGTCGCGGAGCTGGGCGAGCTGCGACGGCGGGACCTTGTCGACGCCGTCGCCGAACACCCGGCGTAGGCCGTCGGAGTCGGATGCGACCTTGACTGCACGCCTCGCGATTTCTGCTCGCCATGCCTCCGTGCGCAGCGCCGCGATGAGCGCGATGTCGTCGGCCGACAGGATGTCGGTATCCGCCGTGCCCGCGCCGCCGACGGGAATTGTCGTACCCGGTGCGGCACCGGCACCGGCACCGGCCTCGCGGGGTTCCGTCCGTGCCGCCAGGGCCTTCTCTGCGGGCTCCTGCGTATCGGCGAAGCGTGTGATGACCTCGGGCCCGTCCTCGACACCTCCCGAGGGTCCCGGGACGGCGGCGATGCACAGCTGACCGAGTCCTTCGCCGCGCCGTTCCCCGAGGCCCCCGGTCTCCAGCTCGGCGACCAGCGTCGGATCCAGCCGCGGAGTGGTACCGCCACCGCCGTCACCCGCCGTGATGTCGTAGGTCACAATGCTGCCGGCGGCCAGGCCGAGCAAAGTCGGACGCGGACGACACCAGCGGGTGTGCCACGACTCGGTGCGTGTCACCGCGAACGTATGGCTCCGGCGACCGTCCGCCGAGCCGACCTGCTTCAGCGCCGTGGCGGGCAGGCGCAGCTCCCGGGTGAGCGCTTCTCGCAGCAACGCCGGATCGCTGGACGGGCGCAGCCGTTCATCCAGCATGATCATGTCGCTGACCAGCCACACGACGATGCGGCGGGCGTCGACGAGCCGCGCCCGCGGCGGCGGCGGTGACACCGGCGTCGCGATGACCGTTGCCCGGCCGTAGTCGTCCTTGCGGGAGCGCCCCAGCACCCATGAACCCGACAGGTCCTCGGCCCATCCGGCGGGCAGCAGGCCCGCACGTACCCGTATCTCGGCCACCAGCGGTCGCTTGGTCGCGAGCGCACGGTAGGTGTACACGCCGCCGCCCTCGTCGGTCGTCGGCCGTTGCATCGTGTCGTTCACGCTGTTGTGTGTGTGGACCGACAGGGTCGGTTTGACCCGCCGCAGCGGTCGGGTGGTGGCGACGTACCCGTCGATCTTGCGGGTCTCCAGCGTGCGCGCGTCGGTGTTGGCGCGGTTGATGATCCGGCCCGGTTCGGTCTTCACCGCACCGAACGTGCGTGGCACGGGCAGTCCGCGTTCGCCTGCGACGTCCACGGTCGCGTCTGTCACCACCAGGTGGCCGGCGAGCAGCGCGGCCTGGCCTGCCGGTCCGAGGCGTCGCAGCGCGCCGGGCAGCAGGGTGGACCCGGGGATGTGGTCGCGGCCCATCACCTGGTTGCCGAGCTGACGCCCGCCGGCCAGTAGCGGGTCGTCCAAGGTGATCCTCAGTCGCGCAATCTCCCAGCCGGGCACCGGAGTCGGGTGAGGCCACGGGGTTGGCGTGACTGCGGATGTGACTGTGGGTGTGGCTGCGGGGGGCGCGGCATCGACGGCTGGCGGCGGCGGGGGAGAGGCGGTTTCCAGCCAGTCCCACCACGGTGCCGGATCGATGATCGACGGTAGTTCCAGTGTGCACCGTCCGTTACCGCGGCGGCGTTTTCCGCCGATCTGTTCGACGAGCCTGCTGCCGGCGAGCAACAGCGCGGTGACGCAGCGCCGGGCGTTTTCGTCCAGCGGTGCCGCGGCGGCCAGGCCGCCCGGCGAGCCGGTGCCGGTGAGCTCGAACGTGCCGTGCAGGACTGACCCGACCCGGGCCTGCTCAGAAAACCGCAACATGCCGGGCGTGGCGCGACCGGTGTCCAGGTCGACGCGCACACCCGGTTTGACGAAGGTGACGGCCTCACGGACGAACGGGTCGCCGGCCAGCGCCGCGCGCACGCCATCGCGGTAGCGGGCCGCCCGAATCGACACGGCCGCGGCCACCGGCGGCGCCGTGCTGCCAGGCTGGGACGGCGTTTGCCCGCCGGTTGCGCCGGCGGCGTCCCGGTCAGCGCCTCTGGTGGTTGTCGGGCCGGCGGACAGGGCCGGCTGGCTACCGAAGACGAACGTCACCCAGCGCTGCCAGGGTCCGTCACCGTCACCGTCACCGTCCAACGTGCGGGCCACGATCTCGCAGGCGTCACGCCACACGCCGGTGACGGTCTTCGCCGGCAGGTACGGCAGGTCGTCGACGTCACGGTTGACCAGTTGGTCGATGCCGCCGGGACGTCCCGTCCCTGTCCCCGGATGCCAATCGGAGGTCAACACGAGCCGGTAGGACAGGGGAGTACCGGTGGGAAGCGGTGCAGGATCCGACATCTGCGTGGTCACCGGTTTGCCGCCGTCTCGTCGCGGTCACCGATGAACTCCTCGGCGTCCATCGCATCGAGCAGACCGGTGATGTGGACACCGCCTTCCTCCCAGAACAGCGACCAGCGTTCACTGCCGGCGGCCAGCGCAGACACGCCGCTGCGGCCGTAGCGGTTGCGCAGCAGTTGGAAGCGGCCGTCGGCGGTGTCGCGGCCGAGGAACAGCCCGGCACGCAGGGTGTGGGTCTGGCTGCGTGGGAGAGCGCGTCCGCCGTCGCGGTCGCTGTCGCCGTCGGTGGGATCGACGGTCCTCCGCAGCGCGGTGACCCGGGCCAGCAGGTCCGACCACCGGCGACCGTCCGCCCATCCGGCGTCGTCATTCCCGGTGATGATGTATGGCTGGGCAACGAGCCGGTCACCCCCGGGCAACGTTGTGCGTGCCCGCAGATCGTCCAGTCCGGTCGCGGCGCTGTCGTACAGGACGTGAAAGGACAGCGCGCTGGCGCCTTTAACCTTGGCTTTCACGCACTTGGCCTCGCCCGTGAGCTCGTCGGCGAGCTGATACGCCGAGGAGAACGGGTAGTGTTGCTTGACGACGGCGACGCCGGCCGCCGCCGTGAGCTGTTCTTCCTTAGGGTGTAACAAAGCTGCTGTCCGGTTTTCGAATGCCTGCAGGAAGGCGGTCGTGAAGGGTAACGCCGCATGTCCGTCGCACACGACCGTGAGGTCGTCTCCGCCGAGAATGAGCGGCAGGACCGGGAAGAAGCTTCCGGATGCGCCCGGTCTCCTGACTCTTCTTATCCCTGGATAGCACCGGAGCTCGTCGAGCGCCGCACGGAAGGCCTCATGTGCCGCGCGGTCGATGCGTTCGGAGTAGACGGCGAGGAGGTCGACGTACCCACGACAGCCTTCGACAGTCTGCCGGGTGGTGAGATTCCTGAGCAGCGCACCGAGGCCGTTGACGTCGGCGTGGACGACCGCCACCCATTCGGCGTGGCGCTCGAGGTAGTCGGCTACCGCCTCGATCCCCTCCCGAGCCTCATCCTCATCAACATCGATGCGGGGCTCGCACCCGGTGTCCTCGTCGGCGACCGCCGCCGCTTTCTCCCAGGGGGCAGGGCGTCTACAGCCGTTGGGATCGATCCATCCGACCGTCACCCTTGCCAGCCGGTCGTATCCGTCGTGCGCTGCCTCCAACTTGGCCGCGGACGGGTGCGACCGTGGCACCAGCTGAGCGTTCGCCGCGCCGGCGGGCCGGGGCGATCGGCTACCGGACGTCTCGTCGTACAGGTAGGCGGCGGGCAGGCCGCTGGAGGTGCACTGGTCGACGATGGGCAGCCGCGGAAACCGCGACTGCGGACCGGCCCTTCGTATACGTACCTCAGGAAGCGTCGCATATGCAGTTGTGACGGCGTCCATCACCGGATTGGGGTCTTCGTCGTCCCACTGGAAGGGAATGACGACACCGCACACGTCGAGCCCCGATGCCACCTCGAGGGCTTTCCGGGTAACTCGAGTGACCAGCTCCCGTGCCCGTTCGCCGTCGGTCAGCAGGACCTTGACATCGCCGGAGGTGGCGGTGACCAGTTCGGCGGTGTGTGTCGGGACCCGTGACCGTCTCGTCCATCCGCGGACGAGACCTTCCAGCGATTCTTCCGTCCAGGCGACGAGACTCGCGATGAGGTGGGACGCGCCGACGTTCTCCCGTCGCTTGTTGGTGTCGAAAATGAAGTTCTGGTTGCCAGACGTTTCAAGCAGCACGAGATAGCAGTCCACGCCCACATCCCCTCCCCATCATGCCTGACGCGGCACCGTGAACGGCACACTACGCGTCGGCGCAGGCCGGTCACCATGCCGCCCCACACACTCCTGACGGACATCGGCGCGGTCACCATGCCGCATTGGTGTCCGATAGGTCGAATGTTGTGTAGGGCTGGAGGTGGCTCGTCTCGGCGTGCGGCGCCGTCCTCGCCCGATGCGTCGTGGCGACCGGGGCGACCGGGGCGACCGGGGCGACCGTGGCGAGGTTCAGGTCAGCAGGTCGGCGGGGTGGAAGGTGACGGGGAAGGGCTCGGTGAGTTCGCACGGGTCGTCGCCGCGGATGGTGGCGACGACGTCGTAGCAACCATTGCTGCCGAGCACGTGGACGGTCACCGACGGTACCTTCGGATCAATGATCCAGTAGGAGCGGATGCCGGCGTTCTGGTAGGCGATGCGCTTCTTCTCCGTGTCGTACCGCCGGCCGTACCTGGAGAGGACCTCGACGGCCAGAACCGGCAGCCGCGCCTCCTTGTCGGGCAGGACGAGAACGTCGGGTTGGAACCTCTTGTTCAGCGACACGGGCACGTCGAACGGTGCGACCAGAGTCCGTTTCAGGCCCTGTTCGGCCGCAAGGAGGATGGCGCCGAGCCGGAGCACGACCCGTTGGTGGTCGTAGCTGGGAGCCGGGCTCACGACGACGACGCCGTCGAGGAGTTCCCAGCGCCGCCAGTCGTCGGGCGCCTGGTCGAGGTCGTCGGTGGTGTAGCCGCCCGGGTCGACGGCATGGAGATAGGCCAGACCTTCGTCGAAGTAGATCCGGGCGACCGGCAGCGGCCACTCGACGAGGCCGGTGATGTCCAGCGGCCGACCGAGCGGCCTGTCTTCCGGCTCCTGCGCCACCGGGTCACGGTTCACCGCCACAGCTGTCATGGTGCCACTCCTCCTCGGATTCGGACGGCACATTTGCTGTAAAGCATACGTCGTTGGGTGACTGATTTACGACGATGAGCGAAGAATCGTCCGTCGGCTCGCAGTGGCCCGGTGGCCGTGCGCTCGGATCACGGGATTCCCGGGCGCGTCATGCCTGGTCGACCGACCATAGTGGGTGGGTGACACCGTGGCTCCGCTCGCGACCGCCACGGCGGGAAGCCCGGGAAGCCCGAAAATCGCGGCATGCGTCGTGACAGCCGCCGAGCCAGCTGATCCGGGGGGCGCGTCCGAGCGCCGGTGGTGGGCGCGGATACGGCCGGTGGACGCCGTGTGCGTCGGTGGCCTGGTCGCCCAGACGGTATGGGCGTCGGCCAGCGTGCTGCTGATCCCACAGCTGATCGGCACCGACCCGGTCCTGCTCGAGCTCCTCGGTGCCACCTCGCCGGCCATGGTCGCCGCCGGTGCGTTCGCTCGGGCGGGCAAGGCCGGTCTCGTCGCCGCCCTCACAGCCCCGACGCTCGGCTGGGTGCCGCTGGACATGTTCGGCTGGTGGGCGGGCCGTCGGTACGGGCGCTCGGCGGTCGACCTCATCACCCGTGGGCATTCCGGGAGCGTCGAGTTCGCCGACCGGGTCGACCGGCTGACGGGACGTTGGGGATTCGGTGCGCTGGTGCTCGCACCATGGTTGCCCGTCCCGAACCAGCTGATCTACGCGGCCACCGGATGGCACGGGATGTCGCTGCTCCGGTTCGTGATCGGCGATGCCATCGGTACGTTTCTGCGCACCGCGGCCGTCGTCGGTCTGGGCTACGCGCTCGGCGACGACGCGGTTGATCTCGCTACCGCCATCTCCCACGACACCGTGCTCAGCTTCGTCGCTCTGGGCGTCCTACTGATCGCCTGGACGGCTTTCCGTCATCGCCGGCGCCTTCGTGGCCTTGGTGCGCACTCGCGCTGGTGGCTGGCGGGCGGCGCACGGCGGGTCCGGATGCAGGCCGCCGGCTATACCCCGGATACCCCGTCCGCCAGCCACCACCGCCACCCCGCTGGCCACGGACTCCCCGATGGCACGGGAGTAGCCTCCGGACGGGCGCCGCGGGACAGCACCAAGCGAGCGCCGAGACGCCGGGTGAGCCTTGACTGTCCGACTGTCCGGATGGACCGGCGCCGTCAGGTGGGCAGATCAGCCGAGCCGGCCAGCAGAGTAATCATCTCCTGCGTCGGGATCTCCCGTTCGGTACCGAAGGCGATACCCACGATCGCGCGAACCCGCCCCACCGAATCGGTAACCGGCAGGGCGACCGCGGCGTTCGCGTTCACCGCCCGGGCACCGGGTCGTACATCGCCCGAGTCGTCGGTCTGCAGGTTACAGGTCTGTACAGCTTCTCCCCGGGCCAGCGCCAGGCCGGCCATACCTTTGCCGCGGGGAACGACCGCGGTAATCTTCTGAACCTTCGGCGGGATATTGTGAGCGGCGACCAGCACGAGATCGTCCCCGTTGCGGACATGTACCGAACCGGCTATCCCACCGTGCGCGCGCAGGAAATCAACCAGCCATCCACCTACGTCCCTTCCCTCGCCGTCTGTGTTCGCGTCAGAATTCGCTGACATGCCCGCTCCCGCCATATCGGTTACTGTGTTGTCCCGTCACTGTGCCGTCATTTTCCA
>NZ_CAUVXG010000002.1:30279-41042 GCF_963555885.1 Protofrankia sp. Cr2 | reverse complement strand
CGTCACTGTGTCGTGCCGCGAAGTCGGGTTGGGTTCTGTCATTCCCGCCAGACGCAGCAGCAGGTCCTTCACCTCGGTGGCGCGGTAACGTTCCCGTGCGGCCGTCGGGTCGGAGCACAGCAGCACCGGCCCGTTGTGTGGGTCGTCGGGCAGTCGGCCGTGACTGCCCCGGATCATGGACGGGACGAGCGGAATCACCGCCATGGTGTAGCGCAGGCCGACCGCCTTGCGGGCGAGCGCGAGCGCGATGCGCGCCTTGGCCCACGGGTCGGCGGGATTGAGGAACAGTTCGGCGGGGTCGTATCCGGGCTTGCGGTGGATCTCGACGCAGCGGGCGAAGTCAGGGGCGCGGTCGTCGTCGAGCCAGTAGTAGTAGGTGAACCAGTGGTCGGGTTCGGCGATCGCCACCAGCTCGCCCGCGCGTTCGTGGTCGATACCGAACGTCGCCTGGGCGCCGCGGTCAAGAACGGCGTCCACCCCGGGCAGCATGGCAATCATGGCTTGCACGCGCGCCACGTCGGCGGGATCCGCCACATAGACGTGGGCGACCTGGTGGTCGGCCACGGCGAACGCCTTCGACGTCCACGGGTCGAGGTACTCCATGCCGGCCTGTACGTACACGCGTAACAGACCCTCGCGGCGGAGCATCCGGTTGATGTCGATTGTCCCGTGCACGTTGGTGATCCCGTATTCGCTGAGTGCGACGACGGTGGTGCCCATGGCGCGGGCCTGTGCAAGCAGCGGCGCCAGCGCCGTGTCGACATCGCGGGCCGCGGTCACGGCCTGGGGTGAGTCCGGCCCGTAGCGTTGCAGATCGTAGTCGAGGTGCGGGATGTAGACGAACGTGAGATCCGGCCGGCTCCGGTCCAGGATTCGTCCGGCCGCGTCAATGATCCACTGCGAGGAGGGTAGGCCCGCTCCCGGGCCCCAGTACTTGAACAGCGGAAAAGGACCAAAGTGATCGGTCAGTTCGTCGTGCAGTTCGGGGGGGACGGTGTAGCAGTCCGGTGATTTGCGACCATCCATGTGATAGATGGGACGGGGCGTGACGGTGATGTCGACGTCCGCGCCCATCGCGTACCACCAGCAGACATTCGCGACCCGATAGTCACCGTTCTGCCGCCGGGCGGCATGCCAGATCTTCTCGCCCGCGACCAGACCGTTGTGCTGGCGCCACAGCAGTATCTCGCCGAGATCCCGGAAGTACCAGCCGTTCCCGACCACACCGTGGTCTCGTGGTGGCAGTCCGGTGAGCATGGATGACTGCACCGAGCAGGTGACCGCGGGAAACACCGGGTCCAGCGTGGCCGTGAAACCCTCGGCGCCGAGCGCGCGCAGATGCGGCATGTGCGGGAGAAGCGCCGGGGTCAGGCCGACGACATCCAGGACGAGCACGGCGGTCGGGGCGGTCGGGGACGCGCTCATGATGACACCTCCACCAGCCCGTGGCGGGCCAACGCTCCCCGGGTCCAGTCCAGTTCGGCTGCGATCCCGGCGGCAAGGGACTTCTCATCGGTCGGGCGGTCCCGTTCGGGTAGGACGCTCCAGGTGTAGGTCTCCACCTCGACATGGTCGGTGACTGCCTGCCGTCCAGCGAACATGTTGGCGAGAACATCGTCCAGGACGTCCCGGGTGCTGCCAACCGGCCCTGCCGGGGTGGCGTGCAGCGGGATGTGGAAGTGGACACGCCAGGGCCCGTGCGCGGGCAGCGCGCGCTCCCCGTAAAGCGCGTCGGGTAGATCGTCGCGGGCATGCAGGCCGTGCTCGGACCCGCTGTCGGACCCAACGTCGGACCCGCTGTCGGACCCGGTGGCCGGCCCGGTCTCGGCCAGTTCGCGGGTCTGGTGCAGGAACCGCGGCTCGACGAACCCCCCGAGGATGTCGCGGGCGCCCGGCGCGGCTGGATCAGGAGCATGCAACGCGCAGGACGCCTGGAGCTTGACCACCGCCAGACCGGCCGCGGCGAGTGTGCCCAGGGCTGCCTGCGGATCCTCGAAGCCGACCGCCAGATGACAGGCGTCCAGGCAGATCCCGAGCCTGGACGTGTCGAAGGTGTCGATGCCGGCGAGGTGGCGCACGGCGTCATCGGTGCTCTCCACCACGCAGCCGGGCTCCGGCTCGAATCCGACCCGAACTGTGCGCCCGGTCCGGTGCTCCAGGTCGGCGAGGTCGTCGGCGAGCGTGGCGAGTTGGCGGGCGGCCTCATCCCGGCGGCTGGCATCCCACCAGCTCCGCCAGCCCAGGGGAAGGGTGGAGATGCTTCCGCGGGCCGCGTCGTCGGGCATCAGCCCGGTGAGCAGGCGCGCCAACACGGTGGTGTAGACGAGTCGTTCCGGCTGGGACCAGTCCGGTGTGTAGACGGCGTGCTTGACCACCGGAGCGTGGAAGTGCCGGTAGGGAAAGCCGTTGAGGGTCACGACCTCCAGACCGCGGGCGACCAGCTCGGCTCGCAGTCGGGCCAGGTCGGCGGGGTTGGTGTCCAGCGCCGTGGCGACATCGTGGGCAAGCCACAGCCCGAGCCCGAGCCGGTCGACGCCGAGCTGTTCGCGGATCGGCTCGGCGTATCTGACCAGTTGGTCCCGAACACCGGCAAGATCCTCGGCGGGATGGACGTTCGTGCAGTACGCCAGGTGGACGACAGTGCCGTCGCGGTGTCGAAAGCGCATGGTGACGGCCCCTCACCCACGCCGTGCGGACGTGACATCGCGGCGCCGGGCTGACCCGTGGCGCCGGGCTGATCCGCATGATCGTGCAATGGGTCGGGTCATCGGACACCGCGCAGCACCGAATTGCCCGCGAACAGGGCGTCCGCGGCAGGGGCCGGCGCCGCCGTGTCGCTGTCGCTGTCGCTGTTGGCTGTGCCCGAGGCATCGAGGCCGTCGATTTCCAGGCGTCCGCTCTGGCCGTAGAACGTGACCGGGTTGCGCCACAGAAGAGTCTCGACGTCATCGGCGTCGAACCCCGCGGCAAGCATCGCCTCGCCGGTGGCCCGGGTGCGCAACGGGTCACTGCGTCCCCAGTCGGCGGCCGAGTTCACCAGCATCTGTTCGGTTCCGTACTCGGTCAGGATGCGGACCATCCGGTCGGGGTCCATCTTGGTATCCGGGTAGATCGAGAAGCCCATCCAGCAGCCGGTGCCGGCAACCAGCCCGACCGTGACCTCATTGAGATGATCGAGTACGACCCGTTCCGGCGCGATGCCCGATGCGCCGATGATTTCAAGGCTTCGTAAGGTTCCAGCTGCTTTGTCGCGGTGTGGGGTGTGTACCAGCACGGGTAGGTCGTGTTCGACAGCGAGCGCGAGCTGGGTGGCGAAGGCACGCTCCTCGTCGGAGGTCATCGAGTCGAATCCGATCTCGCCGACCGCTACCACTCGGTCCTTCACCAGGTAGCGGGGAAGGAGATCAAGAACCGGCTTACAGCGGGGATCGTTGGCTTCCTTGGGGTTCAGCGCGATCGTGCAATGATGCGCGATCCCGAACTGGGCGGCCCGAAACGGTTCCCAGCCGAGCAGCCCGTCGAAGTAGTCGACAAAACTGCCGATGGACGTGCGGGGTTGCCCGAGCCAGAACGCCGGCTCCACCAGGGCGCGGACTCCCGCCGCGTACATCGCCTCATAGTCGTCAGTGGTTCGACTCGTCATGTGGATGTGGGGGTCGAAAATACGCATGCGCTGCCTTCCGACGGACGACATCGATCAGGGCGAGATCGGTCAGGGCGACATCGGTCAGGGTTGAAAGCTCTCCACCACATCCAGCACGTCGGGCGGCACATCCCGGCCGGCGGCGATGCGTTCGTCTGCGAAGGCGACGAGCATCCGGACGAGTTCCTCGTCCGCCCGCCGGGTCAGGTCCGCGACCTCGACAAGGCGGACGCCGAGGAATACACACTTGAGTACCGCCTGACGCCACGAGGCGTCGTCGAGGTGCCGGGCCGCGTACGGGCCGAGTGCCGCGGCCACCAGCGTGGCGTCGTTCGTGCGTAGGGCGTCCCGAACGATCGCGACGGTGTCCGGGCCGACGTCCAGCAGCGGCAGTGCCCGCAGCACTGCGCGGCGCTCGGCGGCGTCGCCGCGTTCGTACAACCTCGCGACTGTGCCGACGAGTGTGTCGCCGGTTATCGGCAGCACCGTGAGCAGCAGTACTCGGGCTGCCTCGTCGACGGTCCAGCCGCGCAGCCCCGGGCCGGGGGCCGGGCTGGTGGACGCGAGCAGCGGGCCGTGGCCGCAGTGCCGACGCACCGCCGGGAAGAGCTGGTCAATCGCGTCGGCGGAGCCGCCGACGGCGTTGACCGCGTTGGTCAGCCACGCATGCCCGGCATCGGTGAGCCTGGCCGCGAGCGTCGAGGCAAGTTCGTCGACGGACAGCCCCCCGTCGACGGTCGCCCGTTCGCCAGCTGCTCGGTCGTCGGTTGCTCGGTTGCCAGTTGTCATGGGATGTCACCTCCCGAGCTCACCGCGGATGGATTGTTTCGGGCGTACCGGTGGCCCCGGCGCGCACGCCTGCCGTAGGAAGGCCAGGGAACGCCGGGCCACCAGCGGCGCGGCATGGCTGTGCCGGGGCAGCTCGACCGATACGAGCCCGCTGTAGCCGATTTTGGTCAGGGCAGCCAGGACCGGGGGGAAATCGATCTCACCCGAGCCGAATTCCAGGTGCTCGTGGACACCTCGGCGCATGTCCTCGATCTGCACGTTGACCACCCGGTCCGCGGACCCCAGGACGCACTCGGGCACAGGCGCGGACTCCAGGCAACGACAGTGGCCGATGTCGAGGGTGAGGCCGAAGGCAGCAGGTGCGCCGAGGGCGTTTCGCAGGCGCTCATAGCCGGCGAGATCCTCGATCATCATCCCCGGTTCGGGCTCGAATCCGAGCTGGACTCCTGCCTGCTCGGCCGCCGCGACCACGTTGGCGCAGCCGTCAACCAGCAGGTCCCAGGCGAGGGCGCGGGGGACCCCGGCCGGTACCGTCCCACTCCAGAACGACACCGCTTCGGCGCCGAGATCCGCTCCGACACCGACCGCCCGCCGCAGCAGGTCCAGTCGCCGTTCCCGGCCGTCGGGAGATGTGAGGGTGGGGCTGTGCTTGTGCCAGGGGTCGAGCAGGTACCGGGCGCCCGTTTCGATCACGACGGCGAGATCGGCCGCGGCAAGCCGGGCACCGACGCGCCGTACCCGTCGGGCGAGGTCGGCGTCGAACGGGTCGAGATGCTGATGATCAAGCGTGAGTGCAACCCCGTCGAAGCCCATGCCGGCCAGCACGGCGATGACATCTTCGATGCGGTGGTCGGCAAAGCCGTTGGTGCCGTAGCCGAAGCGCAGCTGCCCGTTGCGGCCGGCGCGGGCGTCCATCGGCTCGACATGACCGTTCGGGTGGGTCATGTCGGTGATACCCGTCTGGCCAGGGCCCGGGCTACCGGGAAGAGCAGGGCCAGCGCACCGGCCGCCCGGAGCCTGCCGCAGCAGGCTGTGATCGCAGCCTGGAGTGGAACCAGCCCGAGGATCCCCGCGCCGACCGCCTGCTGGACGTGGCGCGCGCCCGGGTCGCGTACGACAGCGGCCTGAGCCGCGCCGAAGGTCCCGGCGTAGGCACCCAGCAGGCCCAGGCCGGCGATCTGGTGGCGCCGGGTACCCCGACGGCGGGTGACGGCCGAGGTTGCCAGGATGACCAGCGTGGTCGCGCCGAGGGTGATCTTCGGTAGCGTCTTGCCGCTGCCCTGCACCTCCCGTCGACTCAACTCGGTGACCACGTAGGTGTGGCCGGCGACGACGAGCGCTGCGGGCAGGCAACGGCGGCTTTGGTGCGGACCTGCACCGAGCATGACGTCGAGGGCTCGGGCGGTAGCCATCGCGGCGGGACCGAGCGGGGTGGACTTGAGGGCAAGATCGTAGACCCACACCGTGGCGGCCAGGGGAACCGCGACGATGAGCGCCGGGGGTCCACCGGCCACGCCTGCGATACCGATCCCGGCTGCGGTCAGGCCGGTGGCCAGCGCGAAAGCCGTTCGCGGGGTCACGCGGCCCGACGGGATCGGCCGGTGCGGCCGTTCCACGGCGTCGACATCGCGGTCCGCCATGTCGTTCAGTGCCATTCCGCCCCAGTACAGGCAGATGGAGGCAGCGGCGAGACCCACGCTCGCCGGATCCAACGGCCGGCCCGCGATCGCTGCGCCGGCGACGGTGTCCCCGGGTACGGTCAGCGCGGCGGGCGCCCGCACCAGCTCGACCAGGGCCGCCAGATGCGCAACCGCGGTCATCGGTGCGGTCCCAGTGACCTCACCCAGGAGCGGAGCGTCTCGTACTGCATGACCAGCCGGTGCTCGTCGGTACCAACCGGATCCTTGAAAAAGAACGCGAGCTGACCCTGGGGGCCGACATGCCCCGTCTCGTGGGCGCGGCCGAGAAGACGGACGAGGTCCAGCACCAGCGGCGCGGCCAGCGTTGAGTCACAGCCCTGCCAGGTGAACTGGAGCGTCATCCGGACACCGAGAAAACCTTCGAACAGGATGTGGTCCCAGGCGGTCTTCCACTCGCCGAGCTCCGGTGTGTTGTCGATGTGGACGATTCCCTCGACCGGATGTCCGAGAATGGATTCGAGGGCACGTGACTTCGATCTGGTCTTGCTGTGCGCTCGGGCTGGTTCGGCCAGCGTGGCGCCGTCCCCGCCGCCCAGCAGATTCGTTCCGCTCCACGAGCGCACGGGTAACGCGCGGTGCGCGAACATCGGTGCGAGCGCGGACTTGACCAGAGTTTCCCCGGTTTTGCCGTCGTTCCCGGCGTAGGGGACGGCGCAGGTGCGGGAAAGTTCGTCGAGGGCTGGCAGCCCAGCGCCTACGGACGGCGTGAAGTTGATGTAGGAGCAGCCCGCGGTGAATGCCGCATAGGCGTAGAGGGAACTCGTCGGAACGACCGGTCCAGCCGACGACATCGCCTCCTGAAGGTGAGTCAGCGATGCATGGGCTGCTGATTCCGGGGGCGTCGGCTCGGTGGACGAGACATTGACGACGACCACGCGTGCCAGCCGGTGTCGTTGTCGGAACGAAACCAGATCGGCCACCAGCTCCGCAGCCGCCTCGGCCTGAGTCTGGCCGGACGGAAGGTCCGTGACCCCAACCTTGATCTCTTTGTCGGCCGCAACCAGTTCGTCCGTGACATGGTCGAGGAGATGCGCGGGCACGACGCCGGCTAAAGCGAGCTGTTCGGCGCGTTTTACCAGTGGGACGGTAGTGACGTCGTGGCCGCCGAACACCAGGTCGTCAAAGCGGGGGAGACCCGCTTCGCGGAAGTCCGAAAGCTCTGTGACGCACCCGACTGGGGGGGTTAAACCGGCACGCACAGCAGCCATGCCAACCATGGTGGTGGTGGCGACGGAACCCCGTGCGCCGATCATCCAAACACCGAGGCGGATGTTTCCAGAAACCATAACGATCATCCTCTGCGGGATCTCGTCGAGTCGTTTGCCGGAGCTGGTAGGTGGGTATCGGTTGTATCGCATGACAGGAAAGAACGACTCAAGTCGGCGGGTCGTCACATCGTCGGATTCACGTGCCGGGGCAACCGGAATTCTTGATTGAATACAACGGCATCCGGGTGATCGCCGGATGTCGACCCTGGACGGCATGGCGAATTGAGAACGCGAAAGTCATGCTTCGGATTGACGTTCTCGGTCGGAAGAGCGTGATGATTTTTTGTGTGCACCGAATATTAGATTAAAGCAGCCGTGCCAAGTGTTAAATTCGGGTTAAATCTAGATATCAAACCAATAAAACGTGGGTAGCCTTAAAGGTGCCTGACGTAACAATGCTGCGCGCGAGCCTGCTGACCTGCTGACCTGCAGGCCAAGAGGTCAGCAGGTCAGCCGCGAGTAGGCGGTCAGGCCGCGGGTTGCACGGAGTGCGCCAGCCTGACCGCGAGAGGTCGACGACCGTACCGGTGTCGGGGTGTGCCGGCTCCGCGCCAGGCAGTTTCCGCGCCAGGCAGTTTCCGCGCCAGGCAGTCTCAGCGCCAGGCAGTCTCGGAGACGGGGGAGCGGCCGATGAGCGGGCGCCACCACGACTCGTTGTCGCGGTACCAGGCCACGGTCTCCTTCATCCCGTCGGCGAAGCCGATCTCGGGCGCCCAGCCGAGCTCGGCCCGTAGCTTGGACGAGTCGAGCAGGTAGCGTCGGTCGTGCGACGGCCGGTCCGGCACGATCGTCTTCAGCGACGCAGGCAGGCCCAGTTCGCCGAGGATGGTGTCGGCGATGGTCTCGATGTCAGCCTCCACCCCGCTGCCGACGTGGTAGGTCTCGCCGACCCGGCCCTGCTGGAGAACCACGTCGATCGCGGCGCAGTGGTCGGCGACATGCAGCCATTCCCGCCGGTTGCGCACGGATGCGTACAGCGGCAGATTCTCCCCCTGCAGCGCCCGGGTGACGAACAGCGGGATGACCTTCTCCGGAAACTGGTATGGCCCGTAGTTGTTCGAGCAGTTCGTGATGGTCACGGGCAGGTCGTAGGTCAGGCCATAGGCCCGCACCGCGTGGTCGCCGCCGGCCTTGGCCGCGTTGTAGGGCGTGCGGGGCAGGTAGGGGGAGTCCTCGGTGAAGGCGCCCGGGTCGTCGAGGGCCATGTCGCCGTAGACCTCGCACGTCGAGATCTGGTGAAAGCGCGCCACGCCGACCGTGCGGGCGGCCTCCAGCAGCGTCTGCGTACCGATGACGTTGGTGGCGAAGAACTCACCCGGGCGGATGATCGCCAGGCTGTTGTGCGACTCGGCTGCGAAGTTGACCACGATGTCGACGTGATGTTCACGCAGCAGCGATTCGACCAGCTCGCGGTCCCGGATGTCGCCGTGGACGAAGGTGATCGCGTCCAGCACGTCGGTGAGGTTCTCCCGGCAGCCCGCGTAGGTCAGCGCGTCCAACGCCACCAGACGGTCGCCGGCATGCCGCTCACGCCAGTAACGGACGAAGTTCGATCCGATGAACCCGGCGGCTCCGGTCACCAGCAGCGTCGACATGGTGTGAACGTCCCCCTTGGAATGAAGTCGAGATCGGCGGTCCCGGACCGCCCGGGGCACGCGCCACCTGGAATCCGGCGCAGCCCTGCGCCACCCTCTCATGACCCGGTGGCGCCGATCACCGGGGCACACCGGCGCGGGCGCGGGTAGTCCGTACTCTGTGAGTATGGGTTCGGTGGTGACGTTCGCAGCGTCCAGGTCCGTCGCCCTGAGAGTTCCCGGCGTTGACGTTCACGGCTTCGTGAGGGGCCGTGACGCGGGCCGTGCCGTCCTGCTGCCGCGTTTGCTGACGTCTTCCCGGAAGGCCACGTGCACATATGATCATCGCGTCCGATCTGGAGCTGCGGGCCGGCGCCCGCACACTCATCGAGGCGGTGTCGTTCCGCATCCAGCCGGGTGACCGGATCGGCCTCGTCGGACGCAACGGCGCGGGCAAGACGACGCTGCTCAAGACCCTGGCTTGCGAGACGCTGCCGTTCGCCGGAAAGATCGACGTCCGTGGTGACCTCGGTTATCTCCCGCAGGACCCACGGGCCGGTGACCCGGCCGACACCGCTCGTGATCGCGTGCTGTCCGCCCGCGGCCTCGACGTGCTCGTGCGCGAGATGGAGAAGCTCCAGCTGGCAATGGCGGAGCTGGTCGACGACGCTGCACGGGACGTGGCGATCCGGCGCTACGGTCGCCTCGAGGAGCGTTTCGGCACCCTCGGCGGGTACGCGGCCGAGGCCGAGGCGGCCCGGATCTGCTCCGCGCTGGGCCTTGCCGACAGGGTGCTGGGCCAGCAGCTTGAGACGCTGTCCGGTGGCCAGCGCCGTCGGGTCGAACTGGCCCGCATCCTGTTCGCCGGCGCCGGTGACAACGACGCCACCCTGCTGCTCGACGAGCCCACCAACCACCTCGACGCCGACTCGATCGTCTGGCTGCGTGAGTTCCTGCGCTCCCACGACAGCGGGCTGGTCGTGGTCAGCCACGACGTCGACCTGCTCGACCGCTGCGTGAACAAGGTCTTCTATCTCGACGCCACCCGTGCCGCTCTCGACGTCTACAACGTCAACTGGAAGACCTACCTGGCTCAGCGGGATCTCGACGAGCGCCGCCGCCGCCGGGAGCGGGCCAACGCCGAAAAGAAGATCGACGCGCTGAAGGCCCAGGCCGACAAGATGCGGGCGAAGGCCACCAAGGCCCGTGCGGCCCACCAGATGGACCGCCGGGCCGACCGGCTCGCCGCGGGTCTCGCCGACGTACGGGTCGCCGACCGGGTCGCCAAGCTCCGGTTCCCCGATCCGGCGCCGTGCGGTCGGACCCCGCTGACCGCCACCGGCCTGTCGAAGTCCTACGGATCCCTGGAGGTCTTCGCCGGCGTCGACCTGGCCATCGACCGCGGCGCGCGGGTCGTGATTCTCGGCCTCAACGGTGCCGGCAAGACGACCATGTTGCGGATGCTCGCGGGCGTCGAGCCCCCGGACACCGGCGAGGTCCACCATGGTCACGGGCTGCGGCTGGGATACTACGCCCAGGAGCATGAGACTCTGGACACCGACCAGTCGGTGTTGGACAACATGCGCGCCGCCGCGCCGGGCACCTCCGACGTCGAGCTGCGCCGCATCCTGGGTGCCTTCCTGTTCAGCGGGGACACCGTCGCCCAGCCGGCGGGCACGCTCTCGGGCGGGGAGAAAACCAGGCTCGCACTGGCCGGGCTCGTGTGCAGCGCCGCGAACGTGTTGCTGCTGGACGAGCCCACCAACAACCTCGACCCGGCGTCACGTGG
>NZ_CAUVXG010000002.1:0-30177 GCF_963555885.1 Protofrankia sp. Cr2 | reverse complement strand
CCGAGGGGCGGTGGTTCTGGTCACCCACGACCCGGGCGCGGTCGAGGCGCTGGCCCCGGACAAGGTGCTCATGCTGCCCGACGGCGTCGAGGACTCGTGGTCCGCGGATCTTGCCGAGTTGATCACTCTTGCCTGACCGGGAAACAGGCAGCCGGGTCCGCCGGTCCGTACCGGATGCGGCCACGTCACCGGCTCCGGCTCCGGCTCCGCGACGCCGCGTCCTTATTGCCGGTCGCTCTAGGATGGTCGGGTGAGCACGCAGGGCGGCACGAAGGCGGTTCTGGCGGCGCTGTCGGCCAATCTGGGGATCGCGGTGGCGAAGTTCGTCGCCTTTCTGATCACCCGGTCGTCCTCGATGCTGGCCGAATCCATCCATTCGGTCGCCGACTCCGGTAACCAGGTTCTGCTCCTGCTCGGCCAGCGGCGCGCGGCCCGTCCGCCCGATGAGGAACACCCCTTCGGTTACGGCCGTTCGCGCTACATCGCCGGTTTCCTCGTCGGGATCGTGTTGTTCAGCGTCGGCGGGTTGTTCTCGGTCCGCGAGGGGGTGGAGAAGCTGCGCCACCCCCATGAGCTCGACCACGGCCTGGTGGCGATCGTCGTCCTGCTCCTGGCGACCGCCTTGGAGGGATTCTCCCTGCGGACCGCGATCGCCGAAGCCCGCCACCTCAAAGGTGATGCGTCGTGGTGGGGGTTCGTCCACGGCGCCCGTGCTCCGGAACTACCGGTGGTGCTGCTGGAGGACCTCGCAGCGCTGGTGGGCCTCGTGTTCGCACTTGCCGGCGTCGGCCTCACCCTCGCGACCGACGACCCGGTCTGGGATGCCGCAGGCACGGTCGCGATCGGCATTCTGCTGCTGGCCGTGGCCACAATCGTTGCGGTCGAGACCCAGGCGATGCTTGTCGGGGAGGCGGCCACCCCGGCGATGGTCGCCACCATCCGTGGTGCTCTTGCGGGGTCGCCGCACATCACGCGGGTGATCCAGCTGCGCACACTGCACCTTGGACCGGACGAACTGCTCGTGGCAGCCAAGATCGGTATGGATGTCGAGCTGACCCTACCTGCTGTCGCGCGCGCGATCGACGGCGCCGAGGCGCGGTTGCGGGCGGCTGTGCCGATCGCGTGCAGGGTCTATCTGGAGCCGGACATTTCCAGCCAGACCGACCAGACCGACCAGACCGACCAGACCGGTCATGCCGTCCAGACCGGCAAGCCGTCAGCCGGTTGACGGCTTGCCGGTCGCTCTTAGAGCCTGTTTTGAATCTTCTGTCCGAGCGATCCACGCCCAGCCGGCCCCCGGCTGCGTTGTCGGCCAAACCGATACAACTCATCCGGTATCGCTTCGGCCTCCCGCCTTGCCGGGAACCACCTGGACGCGGCTCGCTGTCCGAACCCAAGATTCAAAACAGGCTCTTACAGGTTCCCGGGTAGGAATGCGCGAGCGGCGATCGCGGTCAGGGCTCCGACGCCGGTCAGGCCGAGTGGCAGGGTTCCCGCCCGGGTTGTGTCCCCCGGACGGTCTGGGCGCGGGTTGGGCGCCAGCGCGGGTACCAGCAGCCAGCAGTAGAGCGGCAGCCAGGACCGCTCCACATCGGCCGATGCCACGCCCGTCAATATTCCGAAGCCGATCGCGGGGACCGCACCGACAAGAAAGGGCCATCCGGGCGTGAGCCGGATGCGCCGCGTCGCACGGACTATCGTCGGTCCGCAGGCGATCAGCACGACCGTGAGGCCGATTGGAATGCGCACGATCCACGCCGGGACACCCGGGCCGCTACCGGGATGGTGCGCGGTGGCGACGACCTGCTGGTGCGCGACAGCCAGCCCGTCGGGCCAGGAGAAGCCCAGAACCGCGGCCACCGACAACGGCACCAGCACACATGCGCCGGTTATCACGTTGAGTAGCGGACGCCGGCGGACGAAGTATGTGGCCACGACCGCCACGCCAAGCCAGACCACCCCGTAGCCGCAGAGCGCCGCCACACCGATGCCCAGTCCGCATCCGGCCGCCCACCGCAGGCGTCGGCCCGGTTCGGAGCCGATGACCCCGAGCGTGACGAACCCCACGGCGAGGGCCGTCGTCATCCCGTCCGTCGCGGGAATCCACACCGCCCACGGTGCCAGTACCAGCACCGGGACGAGGCGTCGGGCGGCCAGCGCATGGCACAACGACCGGACGGCGATCGCGGCGAGCGGGACGGTGGACGCGCTCAGGGCCGCCAGCACGACGCCCAGGGCGCTCGGGGATCTGATTCCCATCCGGGTCAGGGCCCATAGCAACATCACCAGGCCGGGCGGATGCGACCGGATGCCGTACCCGTAGGAGACCGCCTGCTGGGTGTACGCCCGCAGGAAGCCCATCGGGCCGGCGTCCACGGCGGCGAGCTCCGACAGATAGCCCTGGGGGCCACCGAGCGGACCGGCCAGACCGCTCAGACCGTTCACCGAGGCCAGCGCCAGGCTCCAGGCCAACGATGCCGCGTAGCCGGCGACCAGCAGCGGGCCCCACCTCATCCGGATGTGAAAGTTGCGCCAGGTGGCGACGATGACCGCAGCCATGACTGCCGGGGCGAGGAGGGACGTCGGCGAAATATGCAGGCGCCGGTCCACCGTGAACGGTATGGCGGCGAGCGGCGTCGGCAGCGGTTCGGTGTCGCTTCCGCCGGCGTGCAGGAACGCGGTCAGGCCCAGGCAGGCGATCACCGCCCCGATCCACATCGCGATTTCGCCGAACTCGGCCGGGTCCACGCCGGTGGACGGCAGTCGTGGCAGAGCGCCGCGACCTCCCCGCGGGCGGGTACCCGCCGGGTCGTCACCAGCGGATCGGGCGCCGCCCGGCCATACCCGGGAGGTCTTGGCAAGGATCGGAACGTCGACCACCTTTTGACCGTGTCCGAAAACCAGCTCCCCGGCCCGCCGGATCGCGACGATGACCGGCGGTATCGCGCCCCGGCCACCGCTTCGCGCCGTATGGGAACCCCGGCTCGCCAGACTCGATTGAACCCCACTTTCGGGTTCTGCGCCGGCTTGGCGGACGCCCCGCGGATCCCAGCGCCTCGAGCGAACGGCGGGCCGCAAAGACGCTCTCATGGCTGTATGCCCGGCGCGATGCCCACATGTGCACCGTAGCCAGGTCGACGGTGCCGGGTTCGGGTGGTGCACGATGTTCACCGGCGCGGATTCGACGATGTTCGTCGTGACGCGCCGAAGTCACTGTCAGACCAGACAGGGGCGATTAGGGACACGGGTCTTCGCTGACGTTGGTGGATGTGCCGTTTCTCCTGCTGCGGTGGGCGAAACAGCCATCGGTCCCGTGGTCGGGCGTTGGTGGTCCGGTGATGGGAAGAAGGGAAAAGCCGGGCGCAGCCGGGGGGTCGGTCGGGCGCGTGAAGGGGACAGTGTGATGGATCACATGCGCTTCGAGTGGCGCGTTCACCGCGACTGAGTGAAGATCGGTTCGCAGATCATCTATCACGGAGGGGGCCACATTGGCCGAGCTTAGGAAAGGAACCCGGATCACCGGCGCGGAGCGCGACAAGCTTGCATCAGAGCTTCGGAAGAAGTATGAGGCGGGTCAGAGCATCCGCCTCCTCGCTGAGTCGTCGGGTCGTTCGTACGGGTTCGTTCACCGGATCCTCTCGGAGTCCGGAACAACTCTGAGAGGCCGCGGCGGCGCAACCCGAGGCAGCAAGAAGAAGAGCGTCTGATCATGTTGCAACCGGCCGTCGCCGATCTGGCGGCGGCCGGTCTGACCCTGACGATCGAGGATTCACGGGCGATCATCACCGTCGATCGCCGGGATCGCGGCGTCGCTTGCGCGCGCGCCGTGTCCGCCGTTGGAGCGCTGGCGGAGATCGGGCGATATCTGCCCGGGAGTATCCGGCTTGTGCTTCTTCGGATCATCGGTGGCTTGCCACCGTTTGATCATGTTCGGGTCGACCCGACCGCTGCCTGCGGTCGGGAACGGCCCGGCATGGGCGGCATGTGCCCTGAGGACGACATGGGTCCTGTGGGTCCTGTGGGTCTTGAGGGTTCTGTGGGTCTTGAGGGTACGGACGGCGCTGACGACGTCGGCGACCGTCGGTCCACGCTCGACTGGTTGTCCCGGCCCGACCTGTTCAGCATCGCTGTCGTCAGCGGGTGGGCCGTGGACGCTCTGCACCTGGCACTCGCCTGCGACCTGCGGGTCTTCTGTGCCGACGCGTACCTGGCCATGGACGGGATCCGGCACGGTCGCATTCCGGCGCTCGGGGTATCGGACACGCTGGTCGATCTGGTCGGCTATGGCCGGGCGCTGGACCTCTGTGTGACAGGACGCGTGGTGTCCGGCACGCAGGCGTACGGGTGGGGACTCGCCGACCGGGTGGCCGCCCCGGTCGATCTGCCGGATGCGGTGGAGGATCTCGCCGCCGCGCTGCTTGCCCCGCCCCGGGGACTGGCCGTCGAGGTCAAGGCGTTGCTGCTGCACAGGCGCGAGCGGTCCCGACCGGACCAGGTGCGTGCCGAACGGGATGCCCAGCTCCGCACGTCAGCTGAGGCAGTGCCGCCGGGCTGACGGGCCGCCGGGCCGCCGGGCTGACTGCGCGGGAATGATCCGTAGTCGAAGCCTGCTTACAGTGTTGCAGTTGTAGTGACATCGACTCCAGGGTGGACTGATGAGAATCGCGGACGGCGGGCCGCCCATCAGCGCACGGGCCTTCCAGCGTGACCGTTCGATCGCGCACCAGAAACTGCGGTCGGGCACTCTGCGCCGGATCGTGGAGTTCGCACGCCCGTACCGCCGGATGCTGGCCGGCTTCCTCGTATTGATCGTCATCGACGCCGCACTGGGCGCCACCACACCGCTCATCTTCAAATCGATCATCGATGACGGAATCATCCCCGGGCGGGTGGGCGTCGTGGAGGCGCTCGCGGCGCTGGTCGGTGCGATCGCCATCGTCGACGCGCTGCTGGCGCTGGCGCAACGCTGGTTCTCGGCTCGCATCGGCGAAGGCCTCATCTTCGACATGCGGGCCCGGGTCTTCGACCATGTCCAACGTCAGCCGCTCGCCTTCTTCACCCGCGCCCAGACCGGTGCCCTGATCTCGCGGCTGAACAGCGACGTCCTGGGCGCGCAGTCGGCGTTCACCGGGACGCTGTCCGCCGTGCTGTCCAACGTCGTGTCCGTCGGTTTCGTCCTTGCGGCGATGATCGCGCTGTCGTGGCAGATCACCATCGTGTCGCTGGTGCTGCTGCCGGTGTTCGTCATCCCGGCGCGGTTGCTCGGTCCGAAACTCGCCGCGCTCACCCGGGAGGGCTATGGGCTCAACGCCGAGATGCACACGACGATGACCGAACGGTTCAACGTGTCGGGGGCACTGCTGGTCAAGCTCTACGGCCGGCCGTCGACGGAGAACCACAGCTTTGCCGCCAAGGCATCCCGCGTTCGTGACATCGGTGTGACCCAGGCGATGTACGGTCGGATCTTCTTCGTCTCGTTGACCATGGTCGGGTCACTGGCGACCGCCATCGTCTACGGAGTCGGCGGCCGGTTCGCGGCCGAGGGTGTACTTGAGGTCGGCACGGTCGTCGCGCTGACGTCGTACCTGTCCCGCCTCTATGGGCCGTTGACGCAGCTGTCGAACGTCAACGTCGACGTGATGACCGCGCTGGTCTCCTTCGAGCGGGTGTTCGAGGTGCTCGACCTGACGCCGGCCATCGCCGACCGGCCGGATGCGGTCGACCTGCCGCGCGGGTCGGCGACGGTCGAATTCGACGACGTCGGCTTCGGTTACCCGGCCGCGGACGAGGTGTCGCTGGCGTCGCTGGAGTCGGTGGCCATCCTCGACCGGCGGGTACCCGAACCCGTCCTGCATCACATCTCGTTCCGCATCGCACCCGGTGAGCTGGTGGCCCTGGTGGGGCCGTCCGGCGCCGGGAAGACGACGATCAGCCAACTGGTGCCCCGGATGTACGACGCGCGGACCGGGACGGTCCGGGTCGGCGGCCATGACGTCCGCGACGTCACCCTGCGATCGTTGCGCGACGCCGTGGGCGTTGTCACCCAGGATGCGCATCTGTTCCACGACACGATCCGGGCGAACCTCGTCTACGCCCGTCCCGAGGCGAGCGAGGAGCAGATGTGGTCGGCGATGGAGGCGGCCATGATTGCATCCGTTGTGCGGGCGTTGCCCGACGGCCTCGACACGGTCGTCGGGGACCGTGGCTACCGGCTCTCCGGCGGTGAGAAGCAGCGGCTGGCGATCGCGCGGCTGCTGCTCAAGGAGCCGTCGATCGTGGTTCTCGACGAGGCCACCGCCCACCTTGACAGCGAGTCCGAGGCTGCGGTCCAGCGGGCGCTGGCCACCGCTCTGGCCGGTCGGACATCACTGGTGATCGCGCATCGTCTGTCCACAGTTCGCGACGCCGACCGGATTCTGGTGATCGACGGTGGACGGGTGGTCGAAAGCGGTCGGCACTCCCAGCTGCTGGCCAGCGGTGGTCTGTACGCGGAGCTGTACCGCACCCAGTTCGAAGGCCAGACTCCAGGGCCGGCGGTCGAGGGCTCGACCGCCGACAATCGCGGCGAACAGCAAGCCGCGGCCGTCGGCTGAACAACTACCGGCCGGCGCTGGTCACCTCGGGCGGTGTTTTCACACATGTGTGCCTGGTTTCACCCGCGGACCATCCGGGTCATTTCACAGGCGTCGTCCGGGCTGTTGCCCCGGGACCAACGGCATCACGGCCTCGACGCGGGGACGCCCGGCTTGCCTACGCCGGGCGTCCCCTGCCGCTGTCGGCAAGGGGCTCATCCGAGGTGTCGTCACCGTTCACCGGGGCCGCGTCGGGCTCGTCATGCGGGAGGGAAATGTCGACATCGCCGGACGGATGGCGGTGGATCGCCGGGTTCTCGCTCATCTGTCTGCCCACCGTGACCTGGGAAGTTACCTGGACGTGCCCGCCTGTGCGCCTTTTGGAGAGCTCTTCGCAGGGATCGCCCGGCTTCGTTGCCGACGCCCTGATCCGGTTCGGTATCCACGCGCTGCGCAGCGATGCGGACACGTCGACCGTACGCCAGCGCACCACGCACCGCAGCGTGTGGCGGAGCTGGGTCCTATTTCCTGTAGACGAAAAACGTTCCGGGTGTCGTTCAGTCGATAGCGGGGGCGGTGTCCAAGCCCCCGCCATCATTTCCTAGGCTTATCCCGTGTCTCGTCGCGCGAAAATTGTGTGCACACTCGGTCCGGCCACCAGCTCGCCCGATATGATCCGGGCGCTGGTCGAAGCCGGTATGGACATCGCCCGTCTCAACCTCTCCCATGGCTCCCACGACCAACATGTCGAAACCTACCTGCGCATCCGCGCTGCCGCTGACGCTGTCGGACGCAGTGTCGGCATCCTCGTCGATCTTCAGGGGCCGAAGATCAGGCTAGGGAAGTTCGGGTCCGGGCAGGTCACCCTGCTGCCCGGCCAACAGTTCACGATCACGACTGATGACGTCGTCGGTGACCAGCACCGGGTTGGAACGACGTTCTCAGGGCTGACCGCCGACGTCTCCAAGGGCGACCGCATCCTCGTCGACGACGGCCGGCTGGTGCTTGACGTCACCGACGTGGTCGGCGCCGACGTCCACACCACGGTCGCCATCGGCGGTCCGGTCAGCGATCACAAGGGCATGAACATCCCGGGCGCGGCCCTCGGCGTGCCCGCGTTGACCGACAAGGACACCGAGGACCTCCGCTTCGGGCTCGGTCTGCCTGCCGACATGATCGCTCTGTCGTTCGTCCGGTCAGCTGCCGACATCGAGAAGGTTCGAGCGGTGATGGACGAGGTCGGCGTGCGCCTCCCCGTCCTCGCCAAGATCGAGAAGCCGCAGGCTGTCGACCAGCTCGAGGAGATCGTCGAAGCGTTCGACGGTCTCATGATCGCCCGCGGTGATCTGGGCGTGGAAATGCCGTTGCAGGTCGTGCCGCTGGTCCAGAAGCGCGCCGTGTCATGGGCGCGTGAGCGTGCGAAGCCGGTGATCGTGGCTACGCAGGTGCTGGAGTCGATGGTCCACGCTCCCCGGCCCACCCGTGCCGAGGCCAGCGACTGTGCCAATGCAGTCCTCGACGGTGCCGACGCGATCATGCTGTCGGCGGAGACCAGCGTCGGTGACTACCCCATCGAGGCGGTCTCCACGATGGCGCGGATCATCGAGACGGTCGAGGTTGATCTTTCCCGGATTCCGCCCCTGCGTACCCGCCCACGCACGGTCGGTGGGGCTCTGGCCGAAGCCGCGGCGAACGTCGGCGGAGCCATGGGCGCTCGCTACCTCGTCGCGTTCACCCAGAGCGGGGACACGGCGCGGCGTCTGGCCCGGTACCGCAGCCCCATCCCGCTGTTGGCCTTCACGCCGGTGCCGGCCGTCCGCAGCCAGCTGGCCCTGCTGTGGGGCGTCGAGACTTTCCTGGTCCCGTTCGCGCACAGCACCGACGAGATGGTTCGGCAGGTCGACAACGCACTAGTGCAGTTGGAGCGTTGTCGGCCCGGGGAACTGGTTGTCGTGGTCGCCGGGACACCGCCGGGGGTGGCCGGGATGACCAACACCATCCGGGTGCACCGTATCGGGGAGGAAGTCTGACCGTAGCGGTTGGCGCCGGACGTTCGTCCAGGGTCTGCCGGCGCCAGGCGGCGCCCGACACCAGGGCGCCTTCCTCCGCCTCGCGATCTACGTGCCCCAGCCCCGCTCCTTGATCCACGCCCCTGTTGCCGGGCGCTCTTACCCCACATTTCCACGCCGCGAAAATGTGGGGGCCCCGGGCTCCGGGGTCGGCCGTGATCCGCAAAGGTGCGGACCAGCCCGTAGTGTCTGCGGCACGATGATTTGGTGCCTGGACGAAACGGGCGGATACTTCCGCTCCGTCCGTTTCGTCCAGGCACACTGGCCGGTCAGGGTGCACTGGCCGGTCAGGGTGCACTGGCCGGCCGGGCGAACGCATGGCAGAGCGGTTTCGGGGCTGTGGCGGTTTGGCGGCGGTTCGGGGGCGGTGTGCGCCGCCGGCGTGAAGGTTCGCAGGTCCAGCTGGCCAACGGCGGTGCGAGCATGATTCCGTTGTGCCGTCGGCGGCCCAAGCCCCTGGGCCACTCGCCGGACCCCGACCCGGCCCAGCTGACCCGGGAGCGTGTCCAATGACCGAACAGCCGCCGCGGCGGCCTCGCGAAACCGACCGGAACGACGACGCTGTCGCGGCGGCCGGGGCGTCGGCGCCGCCGACCCCGTCCGGTGCGGTGCGCCCGGAGAGCCCACCCGGGCGTCCTGCGGATGAGCCGGCCCGGCCGACCGAGGCGCCCGGGCCTCGCCGGGCAAGCGCGATAGACCCGCGTGGAGGGTCCGGGACACATCGCTCGTCTCCGGGGAGCACGTCTGCATCCGGTGCCGCCGCTGGGTCGTCGGCGACGCGGGGTCCGGCCGGGTCACCCCAAGCGCGTCCCGCCGCCGCCGGCCAGGCACCGCCGGCCCGGCCAGCTCCGGTACCTCCCACCCGGGCGAGCCCAGCCACGGCGAGCCCAGGACCGGCAAGCTCAGCCACGGAGGAGCGGACGTCACCGTCGGCTCGGCGCCAGGTTGCGTCCCAACCGGCTCAGGCGACAACCAGTGCGGCGGCGGGGTCAACCGGTCAACGCGCCGGTGGGCCATCCCGGCCTGGGCCGGAGATCCGCCAGACCTCCCAGCCTGAACCGGACCGTGCGGACAATGAGATCGCGAAGGGCTCAAGAGGCCCGAGTACCCGTCCGAATGCCGCTACGGCGCCCGACCGGCCGTCAGCGTCCGCGTCAGCGTCACCGTCAGCGCCCGCGCGACCGTCGATGCCCGACCGACCGGCCGCTCCGGGTCGCAGCGCTGGTCCCACTCCGGTAACGCCGGGATCGCCGTCCGCGCTGCGCGCGCAACCGCCGCGGGTCGAAACTCGCCAGGCTGAAAGTCGGCGGCCCCAACCCCCGGAACCGATCGAACGCCGGGCGGTTGATCGCAGGCCGAATGATCATATATCGGCTGATCGCCGATTGGATGGCGCGGCGGCCGGCGCGGCCAAACCCTCCGGCGGCGGGTCGCCCGCGGCTGCGCAGCCTCGTCCCCCGGAGCATCCTGCCGCGCGGATCTCCCCGCAGCAGGCACGGTCACCGGCGCCGGATGCGGGCTCTGAGCGTGCCAAACCGCCATCCCCGATGCCTGCGTCTCACCCGCGGGCCGGCGCGCAACCGTCGGTGCCGTCGAGCCAACCCCAATCCCGGCCACAAGGGCCCGCACCGCAGCGATCGCCGGCCGTGCGACCGCCCAGTCCGGATGAGCGTCCCCGGTATCGGCAACCGCAGCCACCACCAGGCGTGCAGCGGCCACCCGTGGCCGCCGCGGACCCGCTGGACACGCCGCGCCAGACCCAAGGGCGCGACACGCTGTACCCCTTTCCGCAGCATCGGGACTTCGCCGCTCCGTCCGTCCCGTCCGTCCCGTCCGTCCCGTCCGTCCCGTCCATCCCATCCGTCCCGTCCATCCCATCCGGCGACCCGAGCGAGGCTCCGCGGGGGGTGACCGGTTCCCGGCCGGCCTACCCGAGCGCCGAGCCGGAGTCCGGCTATCACGGGCGAGTCGGCGAGCCGACCGATCCCGCCGGCGGCCGACAATGGCGCGATCATGGTAATTTTCGCGCACCAGGGAACCCCAAACACGCTACTTCCGGGCCAACCGGCGTACCGGAGTCGGCGACGGCCGAGCCGGAATCGAGCCTCGGCCGATGGGCCGGCCAACCAACTGACGTGGGAATCCAGCCACCGGAAGGGATATCCGGGCAGGTTCACGCTCCCGAACGTGGCATCACCCGGCAGCCCATCACCCGGCAGCCCATCACCCGGCAGCCCATCACCCGGCAGCCCATTGCTCGGCCGTCAGTTGCCCCGCAGAGCGTGGCGCAGGATGCCCCGCTCGAAGGCGCGGCCGTCGAACATATCCCCGACATCGAGCGTGGCGCCGTCGGTCCGGGTCGGTCCGCGCAGCCCCGACCCGCAGTGGCCGGCCGGTTTGTCGGTCTCCTCGTCGGCGCAGCAGGTGTGGCGCTCGGGGCTGGTGCGGTGTTGCCCTGGAGCATCGTGAGTAGCGGTGCGGAGACCCGCACTTTTTCGGGCCTGACGGTTGGTGACGGTCGTGTGACAGTGATTGCCGGTGTCCTGCTGATAGTGATCGGTTTCGCGCGCGTGCTCGGGCGCTCAACGGGAGCGGCGGATGGGATGGTCGTGCGGGTGCTCGCGGCCGGGGTCACGGTGCTGTCCACGATGGACATCGTCGCGGGACCGCCGTCGTTGTCGTCCTTCCGCGGCCTTTCGGCCGATCAGATAAGCGTTGTTCCCGAGTCCGGAGTCGTCCTGACCCTGGTCGCTGCTCTGGTCGCGCTTGCCGGGAGCTGGTGGTTGCGGCCCGGGCACCCGACCCGACGGTGAATGCGCGAGGTTCATGGCGACCGAGACCGCGACCGCGACCGCGACGTCCGCGTCAGTGGTGGCGGGCTGTGCGGGACGGAAGACGGCGTGATAGGCCCGAGGCAGGCAGGTAACCGCACAGGGAGGATGGCGTGTCCGACCAGGATCGCAGTCCATGGGTGCCCCCGCCGGCCGAGCGCGCGACCGGCGGGGGCACGACCGGCGGCGGGGGCGCGACCGACGCCGGCCCGCAATCCCCACCGACCGGTGAGGACGTCGGACCCGACCGGGTGCGGCAGTGGCGAGCGGAGCGCCGCGCGGCAATGGCCCGCACGGCTGATCCGCGTTGGGCCCGATCGTACGACGGCGCCACACCGCCGGGCCGTGCCGGCACGGACGGTCTTGCCGGCACGGACGGTCTTGCTGGCACGGACAGTCTTGCCGGCACGGGCGGTGTGGACGAGGTGGCCCGCGGTCGGGAACGTCATCTGTGGGGCGCGCCGCTGGGGGTTCATGGGCAGGACACCGCCGACGCCACGAGGATGGCCGCGAGCACCCGGCTGGGCTCGAGCCGGACGGTCGGCGGTCTGCTGGTGCTCACGGCCGGTGTCCTCACAGCCGTGGGCGCGGTCATGCCATGGGCGACGATCAGCGCCTTCAGGTTGGCGCCGATTGCGGTCAGGGGCACCGACGCCGACCAGTACGGCGGGACGACCCTGGTGCTCGGGGTCCTGTCCGCCGTCCTCGGCGCGGTGCTGATCGGCCGTGTCGGGACCGGGTGGGAATGGATCATCGCCGCGGTCGCCGGAATGATGATCGTTCTGATGGCGATCGTTGACCTGCTCCAGCTCCTGCGTGGCATCCGACTCGATGGGATCGACCTGGGCTTCTCGATCGACATCGGGCCGGGCCTGTGGCTCACGCTCCTCGGCGGTTGTGCTGTCGTCGGTGGTTCGCTGTTCGCCCGGTTCGGACCGCGCCGTACCCGTCCCCCATTCGGGGGTCCTGCATCCTGAGCTGTGGGGTCATGACACAACCTGCGGTCGGGGCCAGGCTGTGTGATGGTCGCTGGGCGACCTTGATCGGTGCGTTTCCACCCTGAAGCGGGGGGCAGGGTGGGGACGCAGCCCAGCGTCATCCGGCGCGGTCGGGTCGCAGATAGCCGTCTTCCACCGCCCGGCGGTATAGGTCGATCTTGGTTGTCGCGTCCCGGCCGACCTTGCGGTATTTCATCCTGACCCGTTCGATGTACTGCTTGGCGGTCTCGGTACCCACGTTCATACGCTTGCTTACCGACTTCATGGGCATTCCGCCCGCATACAGTCGCAGCGCCTCGCGTTCCTGTGCGGACAGGGCCGGGCGGTCCGGCGCGTCATCGGTCAACAGGACGAAGGCGAGCTGGGGTGAGACCCAGCCGCTTCCGGCCGCCGCGGCCCGGATGGCTGTGGCCAGGTCGTCGATGGTTTCGGTCTTCGGCACGAAGCCGTAGGCCCCGGCGCGGATGGCTTCGCGGACCGCGGTCGGTGCGGCCGTCGCACTGAACACGACCACGGCGGGACCGGTGTCGGCCAGGCAGCGGATGTTGTCCGGTGCCGTGCTGCCGTCACCGAGGTCGAGATCGAGCAGGACGACGTCGGCCTGCAGCCCTGGGCCGGCGAGCAGCTCCGCCATGCTGGCGGCTTTGGCCACGAGTCTGCAGTCGGGCGTCGCCGCGAGTAACCCCTCGAGTCCGTGCAGGACGATAGGATGGTCATCGACGGCTGCGACGGTGATCATCTGACCCACGGGGTAAGGGCACGGGCCGCCGGGCTTGGCAGGGCACACCACTTCACCTCCTTCAGCATATGTTTCCTTTCTGATTGGATCAGTGATCGCCCGTGGGCGTGGGCGTGGGCGTGGGCGTGGGAGTGGGCGGATGGCGGATCGGCTCCAGGACGGATCGATCGTGGCTCTGCGTGCCGGTAGCGCACGCCGCCGGGTATCCTCATCGGCTCCATCGCAGCTCCAGGGAAGCGCGGCCGTCCACGGTGTCCGCGAGTGCGTCGAGGTGGCCGTCCAGGTAGCCGCCCGTGTCGATGGTCGCGGTGGTCTGCGCAGCCTGCGCGGAAGCGGGGAACGACACGAACACCAGTGCCTCGTCGATCCCACCGAGCACGGTGAGCAGAACTCGACCCGTGGCGACCGATGCGAGGGACTCATCGACTAATCGGGCTATCGCGCTGCGCGCCTGCGCCGGAACGTCACGTAGGTCTCCGGCCAGCTGCGTCTCGACCCGCAGGCCTCGGCGTTCGGCGGAGGCGATCACCTGTTCGAGGTCCGCGGCGGTCGTTCCTGCCAGCATCCGGCGCAGGGTCGCAGCTTGGGCGGCGCAGCGGCCGCGCACGGCCTCGTCGGCCGGGTCGAGCAGGCCGTCTGCGATCGCCCGGACCAGCGGCAGCGTGCGGGTCGCGAGCATGTCCCACCGGCGGGCACGGTCGGCCGCGACCGCTTCGGCGGCGAGTTCCAACGCGCTCAGGTCGGCCTCGGTCGCAACGGTCCGCGCAACGGTCGGGCCGGCTGCGGCCATGGCGCGGCGGATCACCGCGACCGCCAGCGGCGGCACCCACAGGCCCCAGGTCACCGCGACCAGCCGTGCCAAGGCAAGGGGCACCGGGCCGACCTCGTACAAGGCCAGCACGGTGGCCAGAACCGTCACCGTGGTGGCGCCGAGCAGAGCCTCGCGGATCGGGCGGTTCACCGCCGTCGCAACCAGCAGCCAACCGGCGCCGAGCAGCGCCCAATTGGCGAAACCGACCACGTTGTACCCACGGCAGGTCACGCCGACCAGAAGCTCCGCGAGCGCCGCGGCGGCCAGCAGCCCGGCGGATTCCCGTCCCCGGAGACCTCTCCTGATCATGATGGGAACGGTGAGCACGGCAAGAACCGCCAGCCCGAGCCACACCGCCATCGAGACCAACGGCCAGCGGTAGGTCTCCGTCATGGTGACGACGGGCAGCACCATCGCCGCATGCCAGCAGATGATGAAGACGGCGACGCCGCGGGCCAACCCGGTCTCATGGCCGGTGCGGATGAGCCGGCCGCTGTCGTGGGTCAGTGCAGCCCGCGCCGCCGCTGCCGCTGCCGGCGCGCCATCCCGGGACGCCCCCCGGGCGAGGAATGCCTCCAGGACGGACAGGTCATCCGCGCAGCGGCCGCGGATGTCGACCGTGCGTACCGTCGCGGTCGCCCCCGGCGTGACCTGATCGAGGGGCCGCGCGCCGTTCATCGCGATTCCGGTGAGGGTGTTGACGAGCGTGTCGTGCACGATGCGTTCCTGTTCCCGGCGGTCCTGCGTCCGGGAGCGGGTGATCGTGGCGATCCGGTGCCGGCGTACCGCCGCCACGAGGTCGATGTCGGCATCGGCGGCGTGGGCGCGGCACGTGCGCACGGCAAGTGCCCAGACCGTCGTGATGACCGCGAGCAGCACCACGGAGCGCACCGGCACGCCAGGGGCCGGACCGGACGGCCCCACCATGGCCGCACCGGCCCAGTACGCTGCCGCGACGCTCGCGACGGCCGGCACCGCGGCGCGTACCGGCAGGCACCACGCCGCCGTCACGGTGACCCCGCCCACGGTGACGTAGACCCAGTTGGCGGCGTCTCCGACGGTTGCCGGCGGGATCAGCAGCGCGCCGAAGCAGGCCAGCGGTCCGGCCAGCGCGAGTTCCAGGGAGCTGATGCGCGGGTCGAGGCCGTGGCGGGCGAGGAGGACCGCGACGATCACAGTCCAGCCGGTGGCCGCGAGCGGACCGGCGAGCGTCCACGGGTGCGCCCAGACCCACGACCACCAGATCGCGACCTGCGCGAGGCTCAGCACGCCGGTGAGGACACGGAACAGCACGGCCGCACGGGCCATGACCGCACCGTGTGAGGCAACGGCGAAGCCCTTGCGATCAGGCGGCGGTGTGTCAGGTGGCATGGTCACGCCGTCCTCGGCCGGTCATGTCTGTTTGCGGGTGCTCTCAGGTGATATTCAGGTTCCACGATGCGTGGTCGGCGATCGTCAGCGGGTCCGGGTGAACCTGTCCAGGGCCTGCGCGAGAGCCTCGATCCCGTCCGGTTCGGTGTATATGTGGGGGCTTACGCGTAGCAGTGGGCCGGACATGTCCCTGGGTGCCCGAGCGGTCGCAAAAGCGCTGGTCAGGATGCCGGCGCCAGTGTAGAGGCGGTCGCGGACCGCGTGCGGGTCCACCCCGGACGGCGGGATCAGCGTGACGATTGCGCTGGGCTCGGCCAGCGGTTCACCCACCCGCCAGCCGGCCACCTCGTCCAGGCGCTGCCGGGCCGACATCCCGATCGCCGTGATCCGGCTCGACACCGTGTGCGGTCCGGCAGCGACGAGCTCACCGACGGCGACGGCGAGGCCCACCCGGGCGACCATCGCCGACTCGCCGATCCCCAGCCCGGCGATCCCGCTCAACGGGACGGGCAGCCCGCGTCCGTCCCAGGTCGCGGTGTGCAGGCAGCGGGACGGGGCGACCAGCCGTTCGACGATTCCGGCCGGGATGGCGAGGATGCCCACCCCGCGCGGTCCGCGCAGCCACTTGCGCGACGTCCCGACGTAGGCCGCCGCGCCCAGTCCGACCGTCGGGACGTGCCCGAGGGATTGCGCGACATCGAGCAGGACGGGGACGCCCGCGGCGGTGGCGCGTGCGGTGACCTCCGCAGCCGGCTGGATGATCCCCCGGTGGGAAAGTATGTGCGGGAAGGTCACCAGATCCAGCCCCAGGCCGGCCAGGTCGATGCGGTCCAGAGCGTCGAGGTCGATCCGCCCGTCACCGTCCACCGGCAGGTAGACCAGTTCGATTCCGTCACGGGCCGCCCGCGCGGCCAACACCATCGAGTTGGACCCGAACTCGCCTGGTACCACACCGATCCGCCCGCCGGCGGACAGTGGCCAGGCGTCGACGAGCGCGGCGAACGCGGTGGACGCAGAGTGATGGAAGGTCACGTCGTCGGTGGACAGATCCGGACCCAGCAGGCGAGCGAGGTCGGCCCGCAGCGCTGCCGACCGCTCGCCGTGGCGCAACTCGGCGACGTATCCACCGACCCGGCTCTCCTGCGCAAGGTACTCGGCACACGCGGCCACCGTGGCCCCACTCATCCGCGCGCACCCGGCCGAATCGAGATGGATGATCTCGCTGCCGTCGCGGGCCTGGCCGGTCGGACCAGCCGGCGGTGTCGACATGTGCGCAGGTCTCACGGGAACGAGCGTCGCATCACCGAGCCATCAGGGCCAGGCTGGTAGGTCTTCGATCGGAATGCATCGGAATGAATCAGAATGCATCGGACATGCCCTGGCCCAACCGGTTCGCTCGCGTCGGAGTCGGGCGCGCTGCGACACTGCACTGATGGTGGGACGACTGGCCGTCGTCGGTGTGGGTGCGGTCGGCGGGTTCTTCGCCGCCAGAGCGGCCGCCGCCGGGGTTGACGTGCAGCTCTGTGCGCGTCGACGGTTCGACGACCTGGTGATCCGGGGCCCGGACGGGGTGTTTCGAGCTGCACTGCCGGTCTGGACCAACCCCGAGCAGGCCGAGCCTGTCGACTGGGTGCTGCTGGCGACGAAGGTCCATCAGAATGCCACGGCGCTCGCGTGGTTGACGCACCTGGTCGGTCCGGACACCGTCGTCGTGGTCGCCCAGAACGGCGTCCGCCAAGCCGAGCGGGTCGCGGGGGTGGTCCCCGCGGACCGGGTGCTCCCCACGGTCGTCTACATCAACGCCGAGCCGGTTGCGCCCGGCGTGGTCGAACACCGCAATTACGGGTTCCTGCACGTCCCGGCGGGTGCTCTCGCCGACCGTTTCGCCGAGATCCTGCCTGGTGCGGGGCTGTTGCGACCGGTGGACGACTTCGCCGTCACGGCCTGGACGAAACTGACCGCCAACACCGCGGCGAACTCGCTGACCGCGCTGACCGGCCGGCGCCTGGAGGTGTTGCGCCGCGCGGATGTGGGCCGACTCGCGCTGAGCATCATGCGCGAAGCGGTCGCCGTCGCCCACGCCGACGGTGCGGCCGTTCCCGCCGACCTGCCGGAGGTGACCATCGGCCGGCTGCGCAACCAGCCGGCCGGGTCGGGTACGTCGATGCTCTACGACCGGTTGGCGGGCCGTCCCCTGGAACATGAGGCCCTGATCGGTGCGGTGGTACGGATCGGCGCCGAGCACGGTGTCCCCACCGTGGTGTCCGCGCACATTCTTCCGTTGCTGGCCGCGATCAGCGACGCCGCGTCCCCGTTGCCGGTCGCTCCAACCCGGTGATCTGAAGCAGGTTTCGAGGCCGCCGGTCGTGCGCACGGATTCATGACGCGCGCGACCGGCGGCCTGTCGCCTGGATCTACCCGATGGTCCAGTACTGGTCGGCGTTGGCCAGACTGCGCAGGTCGCCGCCGTTACCGAAAGCCACGCTCGTCCCGCCGACCTGGATACGCAGATAGAGGTTTCCGCCGGAGACGAAGTACTGACCGTCCTGGCCGATGGCGGCGACGCTCGAGGCCATTTTCACCGCAACGTCCTGGCCCCAGAACTTGAAGCCGGCCTTGGGCGCAGATTTGCCCGACCAGGGGATGACCAGGTCGACAAAGCCTGGATCGGTGCCGTGGATGTCGAAGTCGAGCGATCCGAGCGCTCCGCCGGACGGAGGAGTCACCTGGTACCGCTGGCCTTCGACCACGCCCACGGTGCCGCTGTAAGCGGTGACGCCGTCGGCGCGCTTCCACGTCCAGTGATCTTCGACCAGGCCGAGGCGGATGCGCATGAAGCCGCGGTTGAGCGGGCTCCAGGTACCGAAGTCAGCGCCCTGGAAGTAGCCGGGGCCGACCCGGGTGTAGATGGTCTTGTCTGTCGGTGACCGCAGCAGCGCGGAGTTGTTACTGATGATCGCCGGCGCGCCGTCACCCTTGACCGAGCCGTCGAGGTCGGCGAACCAGTGCGAGTGACCGGCCTCCGCGGCTTCGAAGTACGGGCTGTTGCTGGCGAACAGGGTGCGGTAGCCGTCACCGAAGAATTTCAGGCCCTTCACCCGGTTGGTGGCGTCCCACGTGCTTGCACCGATGTCGCTGATGGCCGCGAGCCCGGGATCTGCTCCGGCGCCCTGCTTGAAGTTGGCCAGCCATGTTCCGTTCGTGTCGCACTGGCCGTGGTAGAAGCGGATCAACGCCTGGATGTGCCCGGTTTCACTGCCGCTGTTGGCGGTGTTGTTGCCGATGAGCAGACCGTTGTTGACGGCGGTGTCCTGGCAGTTGAGGGCAATGCTGTTGTTCGCGGCGGTGGGATTGTTGGTCGTGAGCGCTCCGTCGATCCACAGACCGAAGCCCTCGTTCTTCCACACGTTCGGATTGATCATGGTGCCACGCTTGGCGTAGTCGCCGTTGTATGCCTCAACGCTGATTCCCGAACCCGGCACGCCCTCCGCCGGGAAATCGGAGGGGTGGATGGTGTGTGAGTGGGCGGTGCTGTTCTGATTGAGTCCGAACGGCTTGTCGACCGCGTCGTGGATCGCGTCGTCGCTGGCGTTTCCGGCGTCGACCGCGTTCATGTCGAAGTCGTACCAGATGCCGACGCCGTCACCACCGGCGGCAGAGTTGCCGCTCAGGATGTTGTTCGGATCGGTGATCCAGAATTCCGACGGGATCTGGTCCGACGCGCGTAGCGGTTTGCTACCCGCCGGGACCTGCCGGACGCCCATCACCAGGTTGTTGCTGAGGACGTTGCCCTCTTCCACGCGGTCTTCGAGGAAGAAGCCGGCACCGTAGGTCTCGTCGGCCACCACACCGGTGACGTGCACGTTGTTGGTCCGGTGGATGGTGACCATGCGGTTGAAGCTGTCGATGATGCTGACGCTGTCCACCAGCGAGGCGCTCTGGTCGCCGGCCCAGTGCCAGTGGATCGGGTAGCGGGCCAGCACCCCGAGTTGACCCATGTGGTCGAGTTCGGTGTTCGACATGCGCAGGACACCACCGGACATGATCATGACGTGGCCGCCGAACTTCGTCGTTGCCGCGTCATCGGGGCCGGTGATCACGATGTTGTGCGACAGCAGGCCGACCTCGGCTCGCTCCTCGACCGAGCGGGTCTGCCCGCCGGAGGTCTGTGTGGTGACGATCGACGCGTGTTTGCGGGCGAGCGGCTTGGCGATCGTGACCGTCCTGCCGTCGGCTGAGACCCCGGAAACCGTGACGCGTTCCTTGTGGTTCACGTCGAGGTCGGAGGATGCGACGACGATGAGATCACCGGCGCGCCATGACACGGGGTCGATGAGCGTGAGGGTCGTGGCGCCGGCGTTGGCGGTCTGGGAGAGTTTTGTCCAGGTGCGGCCGGAATCCCTGCCGTGGATCTCGATGCGGCCACCCATCGAGCCCAGGACGTTCGCGCCCATGCCCATCGTGTTGTCGCTCGAGCGACCGTCGAGGATGAGTCTGATGGCGCTGGTGAGCGGGGCCTTCTCGCTACCCATCCAGAACCGTCCGTGCACCATGACGTAGGCCGTGCGCAGGGTCGTCGCCCGGTCCGCGAACGCGAGGTCGCCGTTGACCACCAAGCCCCCCAGCTTGGGTAGGTCGACGTCGACGAGTATCTGTTTGCCCGCCGCGACGGTGACGACCTCACCCGCGGCGGGGACCTTTCCGCCCCACGTCGCGGGATTGCTCCATTTGGCGAAGGTGGCGAACTCGGGCGCGGTGACTCCGGGTTGGGCCGAAGGCACGGGTGCTGTCGGGACGCCCGGTGCCGGTGTCGCAGGCGCGCCGGTGGCGTCCGGACTGCGGCTGCCGATCGGGGTTGTCGGGGCCGTCGGGTCCTGACACGCCGCGAGCGTGGACAAAAGGCCGACGGCGGCGATGCCGGCAGCCATCGTCGTTCGGCGCCGGTGCAATCGTCGGCGTCTGCCAAGAACAGGGAACATCTGGCTACATCACCACTTTACATTCGGTAACCGGTCGACGTCCTGACTGCCCCCCCGATCACGTAACGTGACCAGGAATGTCATGATAAACCAATGGCTCATAGACGCCGTTTTAGGGTCAGGTCGTGGTTGCGGCGTCACGCGTGCGTGGCTCCGCGTTCACGCGGCCGGTTCCGCGACGACCTTACTGACGATGTGCTCGGCGATGGCCAGGGACGCGGTTGCGCCCGGAGATGGCGCGTTGCGGACGTGCACAATCCGTCCACGGATCGACAACACGAAGTCGTCCACCAGGCTGCCGTCCCGGGCGACCGCCTGCGCGCGCACGCCGGCGGGCCCCCGCACGACGTCAGCGGCCTGCAGCTGCGGGACGTACCGGCGGGCCTGTGCGACGAACGCGCGCCGGCTGGCCGTCCGCAGGATCTCGTGTGCTCCGGTCTTCCAGTGCGTGCGGGCCATCTTGTGGAAACCCGGCCAGGTCAGCGTCGCGCGCAGATCCGATGCCGCGACGGTCAGGGCTGTGTACCCTTCCCTGGCGGTCGCCAGGACCGCGTTCGGGCCGACCAGGATCTCGCCGTCCACCCGTTTGGTCAGATGGATGCCGAGAAACGGGTACCGCGGGTCCGGCACCGGATAGATCAGTCCTCGTACCAACCCCCGACGCTCCGGCCGAAGCAGCCAGTAGTCGCCACGGAACGGGATGATCTGTGGTGAGGGATCTTCCCCGGTGAACGCCGCGACCTGGTCGGACTGCAGCCCCGCGCAGGCGATGAGAAGGTCGAACGGCCCAGCCGTCTCGGTCACCTCCGTGACCGTGCCGCCGGCCTTCAACGCGGTCGCGTGGCTTCCGTTGGGGGTCACCCGGGCCGTCCCCCGGATCCGCAGACCCAGCCGGACGCCGTCGCCGCGTTCCTCGACCGACACAACCTCGGCACCCGTACGGACCGACCCGCCCGCGTCCAGGATGTCGTCACGCAGCGCCCGGGCCACGGCCGGGTAGTCCACGATCGCGGTCGTGGGGGAGTACAGCGCGGCCACCCCACGGGCATGCGGTTCATAGCGGCGCAGGCCGCCCGGGTCCAGCATGGTCGTGTCCGGGACGCCGTTGGCGCGGGCGCGGTCGGCGATGTCGGCAAGCCTGCCCAGCTCGCTGCTGTCAACCGCTACGACGATCTTTCCGCACTCGTCGTAGCGGATGCGGTGGGTAGTGCAGTACTCCTTGAGTAGCGCGACACCGCGTCGGCACAGTGTCGCCTTCAGCGAGCCGGGCTGGTAGTAGAGCCCGGCGTGGACCACCCCGCTGTTGCGCCCGGTCTGATGCCGGGCGACGTCGTGTTCCTTCTCGAAGACCGTGACGGTGGCGCCCGGATCGACCTGTCCGATCCGTCGGGCCACCGCCAACCCCACAATCCCACCGCCGATGACCGCGACCCGACCCGCCACGTGTCCTGCCTCCTTTAGGTTTGCCACCAATGGTGTGGCCTGCCCCCAGTATCGGCGGACGTGGACGGGCGGGCGGTCCCGTCCCTGCGTGCCTACCCGAAGAAGTGGCCGGGTGGGTAGGCCCGGTCGGTTCGGGAGCGCGGCATGCCCCGGAGTGCGTCGGTCAGCGTCCGCGCGGTGTTGACCAGCGGCACATGACTGAACGCCTGCGGGAAGTTGCCGACCATGCGCCCCAGCCGCGGGTCGTACTCCTCCGCCAGCAGTCCCACATCGTTACGCAGGGCCAGCAGCCGCTCGAACAGCTCCTGGGCCTCGCGCACCCGCCCCGACAGCGCGTAGTTGTCGGCGAGCCAGAAGGTGCAGGCCAGGAAGGCGCCCTCACCAGCGGGCAGCCCGTCCACGGCACCATCCTCGGCGGTCGGGTAGCGCAGTACGAAGCCGTCCTGCATGAGCTCGCGTTCGATGGCGCTCACGGTGCCGACGACCCGCGGGTCCGTCGCTGGCAGGAAGCCGACCAGCGGCATGTACAGCAGGGCAGCGTCCAGTTCGGTGGAGCCGTAGAACTGCGTGAAGGTGTTGCGGTCGGGGTCGAAGCCCCGGATGCAGACCTCGTTGTGGATCTCCGCTCGCAGTGCCGTCCAACGGTCCAGCGGGCCGGGCAGGCCCGACTCGGTGATGCCCTTGATCGCCCGGTCGGCCGCCACCCAGGCCATGACCTTGGAGTGGACGAAGTCCCGCCGTGGCCCTCGGACCTCCCAGATGCCCTCGTCAGGCTTACGCCATCCGGTCTCCAGGAAGTCCATCAGCTTGGCCTGCAGTGCCCAGGAGTCGTCACGGCCGTCCACGTCGGTCGCCATCCGGGCCACGTGCAGCGCGTCCAGTACCTCGCCGTAGACGTCGAGCTGGAACTGTTCGACGGCGCCGTTGCCGACCCGTACGGGCGACGAACCCTCGTAGCCGGGCAGCCACGGCACTTCGTACTCGGTGAGCCGGCGCTCACCGCCGACCCCGTACATGATCTGGACCCGGGAGGGGTCGCCGGCAACCGCGCGCAGCAGCCATTCCCGCCACGCGGTGGCCTCGCTGGTGAAGCCGGCATCGAGCAGAGCGAGCAGGGTGATGGTGGCGTCGCGCAACCAGCAGTAGCGGTAGTCCCAGTTGCGGACGCCACCGATCATTTCCGGCAGGGATGTGGTGACCGCCGCGACGATGCCGCCGGTCGGGGCGTACGTCAGCGCCTTGAGGGTGATCAGGGACCGTCGGACCGCCTCCTGCCACTGTCCGTCGTAGGTGCAGCCGGCCATCCACTCCGCCCACCAGGACTCGGTGAGATCGATCGCCCGGCGGACGTCGATCTGGGTGGGCGCCGGACGGTGCGAGGGACACCAGGTCAGCGAGAACGGAACGGACTGGCCGGCGGACACCGCGAATTCCGCGAAGGTGGCCATGTCGTGGCCCTCCATGGGTGCGGTGGTACGCAGCGTCACCGCGTCCGGCCCGGCGACCGCGATCATCGTGTGGTCGTCCAGCCGTCGCACCCATGGGACGATCGAGCCGTAGTCGAACCGGATGCGGGTCTCGCTGCGCATCCGTACGGTGCCTTGGACGCCCTCGACCAGCCTCAGCACGATGTGCTCGCCCGAGCGCGGGTACATGGCGTCGACGATGCGTACGGTTCCGTTCGCCGTGGTCATGTCGGTTTCCAGGACGAGGGTGTCGCCCCGGTAGCGGCGGCTCACCGCAAGCACGGGATCGACCGGCGCGATCTTCCAGTGGCCGGAGTCGTTGTCGCCGAGCAGCGCGGCGAAACAGGCGCTCGAGTCGAACCGCGGTAGGCACAGCCAGTCAATCGAACCGTCCCTGGAGACCAGCGCGGCCGAATGTGTGTCGCCTATCACCGCGTAGTCCTCGATACGGGAGGGCACGGTCTCTCCGGGGTTTCTTGGGGCCTGCGGCGACGCGAGGAGACGGACCCCACGGATCGCATCGCGATCCGCTGACCCCCCATGATCACGTCGTCCCTGGCCGGTTTGGACAGGTCGGGTGTGATGAACATCCCTCGCGTTCGCGCGGGCAAGACCGCTTACCTTAAGGCCTCGCCGCAACAGCTAGGTTAGGGGCACGCCGTACTGATGGTGGCCCGGTCAACCGGCCCGGTCAGCCCAGCCAGCCAGCCTTGTCAGATCTCGTCCGAGGGAAGGTTCCCGACCGTGCGCGACGTTGCGGACACCGCCCCACCGGCACCGGTCCGACGCCCACCCGAGTCGGTGCCAGCGCGGCTGCGCCGGACCCTCACCGACCGACGCCAGCGGCGCTGGGTGGTGCTGGGCGGGTTGGCGTTCGCCACTCTGACCGCCTTCGGCGTGTATGTTGCGGTCGCCGGACCGCCACCTCGGATCGAGGCCGTGGTCTATTTCACGGCCACCGCCACGGACGCGCAGAAGGATGCGGTCCGCGCCGCGTGCCCGACCGCAGGCCGGGCCGTCCAGGAGGCACGTGATCACAACACGACCCAGTCCAGTCGCGTCTATCCGCTGCGTTACAATATCACGTATGCCTCCCCGGCGGACAAGGCCATGATCTACCGGTGCGTGCACGCGCAGTCGAATGTGATCGGCATCAGCGAGTTCAGAGCCGGCGAGTGACCCGCCGGGCCGCTTCCTTGCACCCGCCTGACCGCCGGCCGGCCCGGCTCTGGGACTACCGGTAGGGGCCTTACAAGTCGTTACAGGTAGGGGCCGGAATGGGCGTCCGGCTTGGTGGTCTGTACCGGGGCGCGGCCGTCGCGGAGCGCGAACAGTTCCGCCAGCGTCATCGTCGGCCCGACACCCTGGGTGGTGCCGAGCCATGCGGTGGCCTCGTCGTAGGACAGCGATCCCACCTCGACCTGAGCCAGGCACCTGCCGGGGCGCACGATCGCCGGGTGCAGCTGGGCGAGATCATCGTTGGTGGTCAGCGCGACCAGGACGTCGCGACCCTGCCCGACCAGGCCGTCAGTCAGGTTGAGCAGCCGCGACAACGCCTGGCCCGAGGAGCCTCTGATGTCACCACGGACAAGTTCGTCGCAGTCCTCAATCACCAGCAGCCGCCACCGTCGGCGAGTCTCGCGCGTCTTGCCGGCCCGCGCCGTGCCACGGTCACCGGCACCGCTGGCACCGCTGGCACCGCTGGCACCGCTGGCACCGCTGGCACCGCTGGCGTGATCATGAATGCGTCGATCGGGGCCGTCCGCGTCATCGCCACCGTCATCCTGACCGGCGTGGTCCCGGTCGCCGGGTTCCGGGTCGCCGTGATCCCGGTTGCCGGGTTCCGGATCATTGTCCTCGTCCTCGTCCTCGTCCTCGTCCTCGTCGTCGTCGAAGCCGATCGCGACCTCCATCAGGTAGCCGGGATCGGCGAACAGCGACTCCGGGTCCAGAACGCAGTCAACCTGGCACCAACGCCGCCACTCATGGGCCAACGCCCGCAGGACGGTGGTCTTTCCGGTGCCGGCCGGTCCGTGCAAAAGGATCAGTCGGCCGACAAGTGTCTCGTGACTCACGGTCATGAGCCTGTCGAGTGCGCCGACCGCGCTACTGGCGTAGTTGCGGCGAATCGACGCCCATGATGTCGTGGCCGCCTCACGGGCGGTACGGGTCGGACCGCGTCGTGCGGACATGTACCAGAAGCCCATCGTGACAGCGCTGTCGGCTTCCGATTCGACAACTGCCTCGCGCACAACCCCGTCGAGGACTGTGCGTGCCAGTTCCTCGCTGACCGCGGTCACGGTCACCTCGCCGCCGCCCCCGCGCCACCGCACGGCGCGCAACGTCCAACCGTCACCCGCGGCAAGACGTGAGTCACGCGAGTCCTCTATGACCGTGCGTAGTACCTGCGCGCCGGCGGGTAGCAACGATGCACCCGACCGAAGGCGGTCGATCCGGGCGCTGTGCGCCCATGGTTGCTCACCTGTGGTGAACGGAGCCAGCGCGAGGGCGTCGACCACGTCGTAGGGCGTATCCGAGTCGTCAAGGCCGACCACAAACGGAAGTCCGGTACTGCGATCCAGGGACTTCGCGGCAGGCCAAGATCCAGGCTGCGGCACCTTCTGCGGAGGGACGGGCACACCACCGATAGTCGGTGACCAGCCCCGCCGACACCACCGACTTTCGGTATTCGCTGTCCTGAGAGTCGTCGAGGCGACTCGCCTGGCGCCCTCGGGCCGCCCCCGTCCACCCGTCCCCACCCGCCGCCCCATCCGTTGATCTTGGGCGCGTCGGTTGGGCGGGCGCGTTCCGCGGGTCGCGATCGGGCCGATTCGTCCCCTACTGGTGATCTTTCGAGGTTTGTACGCCGAAAACGGCCTTGTTGATCTTACAAAGCTCGAAAGATCGTTTCTGGCGGCTGGATTCGGTATCCGTGTCCGCTACCTGCACAGTGAGGTCGACACCCTGCGGCGGATCGAGCTGCCCACGCAGCTGCGCCGGGCATGCCCCGAGCTGACCTGGCTGCGCTCCTCATCCGCAGGATGTATCGCTCATTCACGGGCGGGCGAGGATATGTGCGCCTCCGATTCCTTCCCCGTCGGACGGCAGGAGACCGAGCTGGGTGCTCACCTCCGTCCGAAAGCGCATCCCGGGTAGCCAGAAGTGATCTGCGATCGCAAAATGTTCGCCAAGCGGGAACGATCCGCCCGGGTCCTGGTCCACGAGCAGCGCGCGTGCCCGTCCCAGAATCGCTACCGCGTCCTCCTCGACATAAAATCCGATTTCCGGAATATCCTCCGGCCACATGACGCCGAGGATCTTCTCGCTGAATGCGCAGGCCGCCCCCCACCAGCTGTCCCAGCCGGGCAGGCTTTTTCCGAAGTAGACGGCGTACTGGTCGGCCCAGCGGCCTTGGACACCCATCGCATATGCCGACGAACCAACCTCCCGGGCCACGCTCAGGCCGGCCACGGACGCGAAACCGAGAAGCTGCCACCGGCGGACCGGTCTGGTCGACAGCCAGCTCACGCACGGGGTCATTATTTCCCACTCGTCGGGCGAAAAATCCTCGATCTCCGCGTCCGGACGGGGGACCAGCACAGCGGCAGCCACTTCCGCCACGTCAAACCACAGGTCGCCACCGTTGGCTTCAGCCGGTGGTCTGGCGCCGACCCAGCACGCCCGGCCCTGCCATGCGCCAGATGCAGGCGACGTCGTCACCCACTGCTCGCCCGTGTCGAGATAGGTCCGAAGGAACTCGGCCTCGGCCGGCTCACCGTTACCCACGAGCTCATCCACCAGCCGGCGCGTCGGCGACCCGGCTGCCCACATGCGCAGATGATCTGCGTATGCCATGTCCAGTGATCCGGTCATCCTCGGCCTTCTCCACGGTCCAGGGCCATCGTCCACAGGAAGGGCACCGGGCCACCGTCGGGAATCTCCACCTGACCTGCGGCACGAAACAACGCAGCCTCACCGTATGTCTCCGCACGCCGCCCCCGACGGAACAGCACCCGCCCCGCGGATCCGCCGATGACGTATGACCCGTCTGGTAGTTCTCGGACCGGACGGGTGAGGACGAAGTCCTTGGCCAGCAGCAGGGGGAACGGTTCGTCGGGATGGTGGGTCAGCGTGGGGATTTCCTGGATGCCGGCTTCGATCGCTGCGGCGAGGAGGACGTTCTGCAGGGTGATTTTCGTGCCGTCGGGAAGCCCGACCGCATGAAGCGGATCGCCCTTCCATCCTTGTTTTTTCAGCCGCGCCGCGACCGTCCAGACAGAAGAGCGTCGGAAATAGGAGTCGGTCACCGAGATCATCTGCTCCCCATCGTGGCCACCGACCGGCGATCAACAATCATATCCGGGTCGTCATCGTCCGGGTCTATTATCCCTATCTGGGAGGAGACGGCGGTGCGGAAGCGGATACCCGGAGCCGGGAACGGCTCGTCGAGGTAGGGAAAGTCACCGGCTGGCTGTGTCCACGGAATGCCTGCCATGGCGTCGGCGCGTTCGACGACGATCCAAAACCCGGAGTTCTCCTCGCCGCCGTGCTCCGGTGCATCGTCGCGCCACAGGTCCGTTAGCTCCTCCCTCGAAAAAGCCTCGTGCGCGTCTTCCCAGTATTCCGGGTCGCAGGTGCCCTTACCGAAGACGAGAGTGATGTCCCAGGCCAGGGCCGGTGACACTCCGGCAACCGCGGCAGCTGGCGAGCTGGCTTCCGTATCGATCCGTAGATCACGGCCGGTCAGGAGCGAGTAACCGACCGCCTGCCAGATCGCCACCTGCCGGATGGCAATCCACCCGGCAAACGGAGTCTGTCGCTCCAGAAAGCGCGGAGGAAGGTCCCTAAGTTTCGTGAGTTTTGCGATAGTCCGGGGGATTAGTATCATCAGGGAGATTTCGACTGGGTCGAACCACAGATCGCCTCCTGCGGCCTTGTTCAGATCCGGCGGATACCAGCCCAGCCAGCACCGATGGCCACCCCAGACCCCAGCCGACTCCGGCGTGGGTATCCATCCTTCGAAGCCGTCGCGGTGGGCCTGCATGAGGTCACGCTCAAGGTACAGTCCGTGCGAATCCAAAGCGGCAATCAGCTCATCTGCAGCGTCCTTGCTTGTCAGTTCCCGAAGGTAGCGGGCAAAACATTCCGCGAGGGCCGGGATGGGCGAGGTTTCCGACTGAATTCTCATCCCTTGTTCCGTATCCTCGGCGGCTCCAGGCGGCCCAGGAGCGGAAAAGGAGAGCCGTCCGGATTGTTCGGCTGGCGGGCGGTCCGGAACAGGGCTGCTTCGCCCCATGTTCGAGGCCATTTTTCTATCTCATGGACGATTCTTCCTTCGGTTCCGCCGCGGACCAGTGTTCCATCTGAAAGTTGGCGGATATCTTGATTCAAGATAAAAGATCGAGACCTTCCACGTTTTTCGGGGAAAGGTTCTTCGGGGTGGTGGCGGATGGTCGGTATCTCCGTCAGGCCTGCCTCGCGTGCGGCCAGGACGCGACGGTTGTCGATACTCAGCAGCGACCCGTCGGGGAGCTCGACGATATCGATGGGGTCGCCGTTCCAGCCGCCGGTTCGCATACTCTCCACCAAGTCAGTGAATTTCATTCCGTCTCGTGTTTTTGACCCTACGTTCTCCTGGCTGAACCGTAGGGTATGCGGGTTCTCCAGGCTGTGGACCGGTGGGGTCCATCCGCGGGCGACGTCGCGGGCGGCGTGGGCTTGCGAGCCGAGACTACGCCCGGTGATCCGGCCGGGTAGTTCGCCGCCGCCGGCCATCGCCATCGCGGGTGATGGGAACAGGTCGGGGATGCCCCGGAGGAGGGTGGTGGTGTAGGCGCGGGCTCCGCGCAGGTTCGTGGCGACCGTCGTGAGGTGGGTGCGGGCGGCGGCGAGGGCGTCGCGGGTGAGAGCGGCGCCGGCGGTGATGGCGCGGCCGTCGCGGATGGCCTGGCTGGTGCCGCGCAGGCCGCGGGCGAGGCCGGCGGTGGTGGTGAGGCCTTTGGTGCCGGGGATGCAGTCCAGGAGGGCGAAGCCGACGTCCCAGCCGGAGGCGTCGCCGTGGGCGTATCTGGTCAGGGTGTCGGCGAGGATGAGCAGGGCGGCGGCGAACACGATCCAGGCGATCGGCCCACCGATGATCATGGCGATGACGCCGAGGACGACGACGGTGATTTTGGCAACCTGGATGGTGGTGTGCCAGGCGGCTCTGGCGGTTTCCTTGATTTTTTCCCAGGACCACCAGGGTTTGTTGCGGATGCCGGCGTGGGATGCGGTCGCGATGGCGTGAGCGCAGGTTTTCGCCGCGTTCTCGCGGAGGTGTTTGGCGGTGAGGGCGAGGCGGCGGGCGGCGTCGAGGTCGTCGTGGGCGGTGTGTAGGGCTGCGTGTGTCTGGTCGAGGCTGGTCTGGGCGGTGGCGCGGTTGCGGATTGCTTGGGTGATCTGGGCCGGATCCGGTACGGGAACCGCCGCGGCGACGGCGTAGGCCGGTGGGGTCAGCGCGGTGAGGGTTGCGGTGGTGGTGGTGAGGGTGGTCTGGGCGGGGCCGAGGAGGGCTTGGGCGTGGTCGCGGCGGGCACGGGCGTCGCGGCCACGGGTGAGGGCCTGGTCGGCTTGGGTCTGGGCGGTGTCGAGGAGGGGTTCGTAGGTGTTGAGGGCTTGGCCGGCTAGCCGGTAGGAGGTTTCGAGTTGGGTGAGTTGGCTGGGGAAGTCGTCGAGTTCGTCGCGGAAGGTGTCGGCGGCGGCGCCGAGCCAGGTGTGGACGGTCCCGCTGCCGGTGGCTGCGGTGATCTGCTCGCGGGCGTGTGCGACGTCGGCGGCGAATTCGAGAAAGCGGCGGGCGAGTTCGCGGATGGCGAAGGGGTCGCCGGGGGTGGGGTCGTCGTCGAGGTCGAGGATGCCC
>NZ_CAUVXG010000001.1:369700-373340 GCF_963555885.1 Protofrankia sp. Cr2 | reverse complement strand
CCCGGGCTGGCGGCGGTGGCGTTCGGCATAGATCAACGATAACCCGAAATGCCCGCAAAGTCGAACATTTGTTCGTACAGGGTGTACATATCGGCCCGACCACCACTGGATCCACCCACGCCCCGACGAGCAGAGCACGATGTCACCCCGAGTCCGCGCTGCTTCGCACCCGGCCCGGCAGCGCGGCGACTACTGCCTGCTCACGCTGTAGTGAAGCAGGAGTGCCAGGCGATTCGGCGATACCCGTGGCTCTTCAATGCCGCGCTCGATACCGGAGGGATCCAGCATGGTCACGGGAAGGCTACGGAGATCGGAATCATGGATTCCATAGCATGTCGCTCTCGAAAAAAACGATATTATCGGTTGAGCGACGCGCGGTGTGCCTATCGCGGGCAGTCAGGGATAACCATCGCTGGTCGTTTGGGTCCACACCAACGATCGCCGGCTCGGCTAAACGATTCGGTGCCCGGCTCCGGGTGGAGCGTCGCGCAGCAGGCAAGTCAGCCGCGACGTGCATACAGGGCGACCGGACTCGTCGACGATCCGAATGTCGTAGGTGGCGAGCGTGGCGCCGACCTGGATCGCGGTGGCCGTCGCCGTCACCGTGCCCGACCGCGCAGCCCGGTGGTGGGCCGCGCTGATTTCGATACCCAGCGCCACCCGGCCGGCCGCGGCGGGCGAAATTGCCGCGGCGAGCGAGCCGATCGTTTCAGCGAGCACCACGGACGCACCCCCGTGCAGCAGCCCGTATGGCTGGCGGTTGCCCTCCACCGGCATCGTCGCGACGACCCGGTCCGGACCGGCTTCGACGACCGTAATGCCCATGCGCGCGGCCAGCTCGCCCCGGCTACGGTTCAAGACAGTGACGAGGTCCTCGTCGGGACCGGCGCGGAAATCGGCGCGGACGGTCGGGGCGGTGTCGGTGTCGGTGTCGGTGTCGGTGTTCAAGCTGGTGTCGGTGTTCAAGCTGGTGTCCGGGCTTGCGCCGACACTCGGGTCCGGATCGGCGCCGGTGTCGCTAGTCGGATCTGCCACGTGCGTTCCCTTCATCCCGTCTTCGCATTCAAGCGCCCGTCAGCGTCTACCCTCACCGGCGAGCGCAATCCCGACGGATCACACAGGGCAGATCGGACTACACGACTGAAAACATCACCACTTGATCCGTAGTCCTCGACGATATATCCATGGATGTCTACCAACATCCGTAGGGGAACTGGCCCGTGCCTACGGCGTCGAGATCGAGGACTGACACTGGCATGCTCCCGGATCGGTCTTGCCCGGCGACGACCCCGTCCAGATCGGAGCGCGACAGCGCCATCAGCATCCCGCCTCGTCGTTCGGATCCGAGGATGAGCCGAGCATGAAGGCCGCCGTGTCCACGCGCTTCGGGTCGTAGAACGCCTCGCCGCCGTTGCTCTCGTCGCTACTGACGCTGACGAAGACCTGTCCGCTGCCTCCATGGAGACGGGCCAGGGTGGGGCTGGTGAACTCCGACTGCCGGCAGGTGTCGAGGGTCCGGGTCCACAGCACCCGAGCGTCGCCGGGCAGCTCGGCGAGCACCCGGGTATTCGCCACGCTGATCGGCACAAACGGCAACCGCATGTCGTAGAAGCTCACCCAGTCGTCTGTGTAGTTCACAGCGTAGTAGGTATCGAAAGGCAGGCCGTCGTCTCCCAGCCCGAGCGTCCGATCCGGGTTGTAGCAACAGTTGACCGGGGTGTGGCCATGGGTGTCCATCGTGTGGTGGGCGTTCCAGTCGGCCTGCGTGGCACCAAACCCGGGAAGATGCTCCGCCGGGGGGACCGGCGGCGGCGCTGGCGCGGATGACGGCGTGGTTGGTACAGGCATCGCCGAGGCTGCACTGGTTTGGATCGGCGCCGGTATCGGTATCGGTGTCGTTGACACGGGCACCGGAGCCAGCGCCGAGATCGTCGGTAAGGCGCTCGGCGAGGCTGTCATAGTGCTGCCGCTGGCGGTCTGGGTCGTCATCGGCGCCGGCAGTACGGCCCCGATCGCAGCCAGCGACAGGAAGACACCTGCCGCGCCTCCGATGGCAGCCTTCCTGGGGTTGCGGTGGATCCAAACGGATGCCCGGTCTCGGGACGGTCGTGCGGACCGCGGGGGTGGGCGGCGCTGGTTTCGACCGCCCGGCGGCTGCCACGGCGATACACCCTGATCCCCCATGAATCCCCCTTTTAGCATGCAGTGGGGGCAGCCTACGAGACCCCTGAAAATCTTGATTGTGGGGTCTCGTGGATGGATGCGAACCACGTGTCTCGCGGCTGGCGCATCAATGACAGCAAAGCGGTAGAGGCAACGCGCTACACGACCGCTGGCGGGCGTACGGGTAGGTCGTGGTCGCCCCGAACACGGTGGGGACGCGGTTATGCACCCGAGTCAGCCCGTGCGGCCGGAACATGGGCGTTTGCCAACCACGATGTGGACCGGCTTGTCACAGTCCCCAACCGTGACAACCTGAAGTCGGTTCGCGTCGCCGAGAAGCTCGGCATGACGCTCGACCACTACGAGGTGCTGCACGGCACCGACAGCGCCGTTTACACGATCAGCCGGGCAACGTGGGAGACGCGTACCGGCGGTTGACCTCCGAACCTCTTTCGCAGAGGCAGGGCTCCTGCCCCGGGCGTGCGTCTCGTCTACCGCGTCCGGGTGAGAGTTCGACTGACCGTCGCTGGGTACCAGCGGTCGCAGCGACGGTCTCCTGGAAGCATGACCGGCGTGACTGACGAGTTGTCGATGTCCAAAGGTGCAGAGCAGCTGTGGGGCGGCCCGGACGATCATGCCTCGGGGCCGGTGTCTTCGGGGGGGAAGAACAGGTCCTCGATCCGGCCCTCGAACACGGCGGCGATCTTGAACGCCAGGGGCAGGCTCGGGTCGAAGCGGCCCGTTTCGATGGCGTTGACCGTCTGTCTGGACACGTCGAGGCGGTCGGCCAGGTCCGCCTGGCTCCAGCGCCGCGCGGCCCGCAGCTCACGTAGCCGGTTCCTCATCGGATCCGCTGCGCCTTGAAGATCAGTGCGGCGATCCAGATCAGCATGCTCCCCGGCGATGACCTCTCGCAGTGCGGCAACGTGGGCGCCCAGGGCGGCCCGGCCCGGCGCAGTCAGCGAGATCCACGTGGTTCGGCGACCGCCGTGAACTCCTTTGTGGCTCCTGACGTAGCCGAGCGACGCGAGGGCGCCCACGTGTTTGGAAAGCACCGAGTCGCTGACCTCGAGGCTGTCGCGAATGGTCGAGAACTCTGCTTCGGACACAGCGGTCAGCATGGTCATCAGCCTCAGCCGGGCCGGTGCGTGCAGGTTGGCATCCAGCTCAAGCATCAGTGGCCGACCAGCACCAGCAGCGCCAGCGCGGCCAGTGCAAGGGCCGAGATGACCACCAGCCACCCGGCCGACTCGGCACGAGCGTGAGTCGCCGGGTCTCCTCTGTAGAGGCGCAACCAACGTCGGCCGCTCAACGTGTAGGCCAGTCCCCCAGCACACGCGCAGACAGCCACCAGCCACCACAGCCCGGCAAGGGCAGCCCAGAACGCGGCGCCCAGAGCCAGCGCGTACGAGGTCGCCGCAGCCCGCCCCGTTCCGAGCACGACCCGGCTCGTGAGTCCCCCGATCCGCACCCCGTT
>NZ_CAUVXG010000001.1:359081-368991 GCF_963555885.1 Protofrankia sp. Cr2 | reverse complement strand
GGCGATCGACAGCAATCGGGTCCAGCCTGTATCGAAGGCGACCTCAACGGCGGCCGCGGCGATCTGGATAGCCACTGTTACGCCGATCGAGCTGTAGAAGAAGGACGGCAGTCCGAGGCCGCCGGCCAACTGTGCCCGCGAGGTCTCCGCCTCGGCCAGGGCAGCAGCAGCATCTTCGGGAGTGGGCAACTCCATCATATTTTCCATGTTAGAAAGTGTGACTCAAGCTTTCCAACTTGGCAAGTTCACCTGCTGATGGAGGTCCTGGTGCGCGGGTCGACGTGTGGTCTTCGGCGATCCATGGCGCTGAATCTTCGCCGGTAAGAGCGCCTGGCAATAGGGGCGTGGATCAAGGAGCGGGACTGGGGCGCGTTGGCCCAGAAGCAAACGCCAGGCTGACGAGCAGCTCGCACGGCAGTATCGGATCAACTTCGCCGGGGACGACCCACAGCGGCCCCGGATTCACGTCGGCCCGTACTCCATCGATCTGGTCGCGGCCGCTCATGCGGCAAGCCGCTTGGAGCTGGACATCTGGGCGGCCATCAAGACTGAGGAAGGCCAGTCCGTCAGCAGGCAGGCCGTCGCCGCACTCTTGGCGAATCCTTCGTCGGAACCGACGCCGAATCCGTGCTCACTTCCCGGCGCTGGGAAAGTGATGGTCGAGCCGACCTATAGCGGATGGTCCTCGCGCCGGGTATCGGCCTGCCGCATCCGTGTCTGCTCCCGGAGTTCGGCGCGGACGGACTCATGCGGCCGTCCGCCTTCAGGCGGTGGGCCTCGTACAGGACGTCGTCGGGCGTGGCAGCCAAGCGTCCACTAACCGCCCACACGCCTAGTGGACGGCGTGCGCAGATGGTCATGAAAGGAGGCATGAATGATCAAAAACCCTGTGACCTGCGATTTTAGCTATCGGAGCGGAGGGCGTGGGATTCGAACCCACGAGGAGCGTTGCCACCCCTAGCGGTTTTCAAGACCGCCGCCATCGGCCACTAGGCGAGCCCTCCTGACCTGCGGCTTCGACCCGGTTGGCCTGATCGTCGAGCTGGCCGTTCCGTGCCTGGTCCGCGTGGCTGTCGTTCCCGTCGCCGGGCAGCCGGTCGTCTCCGAGTATTGCAGGATCGGCCGCCGGTGTGCCGAGTGCCTGGTCGATCGAGGAGTTCACCGTTGCACTCGCTAGCAGGAGGCCCGTACCGGTTCGGGATGACGGCGTTAGAGCGCCACCACGTGGAGCATTACCGACGATATGATCGCCAGCGCGGAGATCGTCTACCGGGCGAAGGCGGCAATAGCGGTGGCGGTCACCCGGGCCGGCGGTAGGTGCCATGCCGGGCCGGGTGACCGTGTCACGTCAGGCGGGTGTTGCGCCGCCGCGCGGCCGCGTCCGCCGGACGGCACCGACGGCCACGTCGAACATGAGGAAGGCGAGCAGGGTCACGCCGAGGACGGGCAGAGCCCAGCCGACAGCGGCGGTGAGCACAAGCCCGACGACGAGCACCGGTCGCGGCAGCCCGCGCCAGGTGCCGCGTGCCGGAGCCGGGCCGACGGGCGCCCGCCGATCGTCGCGCAGGGGTCTCCGCTGCCACCACATCCGATAACCCCAGATGATCACACACAGCAGGCCGACCATCAGGGATGCGAGGAGTACCTGGTTGGCCAGGCCGAACAGCAGGCCCATGTGCGCCGCGATCCCGAGTTTGGTGAGTTTCGCGAGCAACGGGTAGTCAGCCCAGTCGGCCCGGGAGACTATCCGGCTGTCGGCCGGGTCGATCGCGACCTGGCTGAGCCGAACCGGCCACAGCTTGTCGGTCTGGGCGACGCTCCAGGCCGCGCCCGGCTCGGCGGGCAGGTCGATCTCGACCGGCCCGTCCAGCCCGCCTGCGCGCGCCGTGGCGAGAACCCGGTCGAGCTGCCCGGTGACGCTCGCTTCGCCGTGGTCGGTCGTCGAATCGGCAGCAGCCGTCCCGCCATCGGTCATCACATGGCCCGCATGCTGTGGATCAGGGACAGGGCCGGGGCCGGACACCGGCAGGGTGGTGTCCAGTTCCGGTGCGTGGGCGTGCAACGCGTCCAGGGCCGAGCTGAAGTGCTCCCCGGCGTACCGCGACCACGTCAAGCCCGTCGCAGACAGAAACAGCAGGCCGAGCGCGAGCCAGATCCCGACACTGCCGTGCCAGGCCATCGTGCGTCGCCGGCCCCGCGCGGCAAGATCAGGCAGCAGAACCCGGCGCAGCCGCCGGGCGCTGCGCCGCCGGAGCACCCACAGCACCACACCACCGCCGACCACCACCCACAGCCAGCTCGCCGCCACCTCGGAGTAGTTCCGCCCGAGCGTGCCGAGATGCAGGTTGCGGTGCAGATCATCAAGCCACGTGGTCAGCGGGGTGCTCCCCCACCAGGTGCTCAGCGCTCCCCGCACCTGGCCCGTGTACGGATCGACGTAGACGGTGCGCTGCTTGTCCTCACCGAGGCCGGGCACGTCAAGCACGACCCGGGTCGTGCGGTCGGCTGCATCAGCGGGCAGCACCGCGGCCACGCTGCCCTCTGGATGAACGGCCCGAGCCGCCGCGACCTGCTCGGCCAGCGGACGCGGGTTCGTCCCGACCCGTTCCACATGCAGTTCGTCGGCGTAGACCAGCCCGTCGAGCTGCGGGGTGAGGGTGTAGGCGAGCCCGGTGAGTGCGGCCACCACCAGAAAGGGCGCTACCAGCACGCCCGCGTAGAAGTGCAGCCGAACCAGCATGCGGCGTGCCCCGCCGGCATCAGCAGGAGCTGGAACAGAAGCAGAAGCAAGAACAGGAACGGGAACGGGAACGGGAACGGGAGGAGCAGAAGGTGTTTCGGACTCGTCCGGGGACAGCCCGAGATGATCGACAGTGGTCACATGCGTCTCCAGCACAGGAATGAGGTCACGCGGACATGCCGCGCCGACGTCCCACACATGAAGATCAGCTCAGAGCACTCTGAAGCACGGCCCCGCGACGGACCGATGAGGCACGGCTGAACCAGGTGGGACGGGACGCGGATCACTCGCGGTTACACGCGGTTACCCGCGGGTGGACACCGTCCGGGCGCTGACAGCACACCGGACGGTCGGCGACAGACCGGAACACGGCATCGGAATCCAGGCACGGTCGATCGCGCCCGCCGAGCCGGTCAGGCCGGTACGAGAACCGGTGGACCCCTGCGGATGACGACATGGAAGAGCAGGACGAGACGTGGTGCCCGCCGCAGCCACCGGACGGGCTGGACCGGGCGGACGACACATGGACGGACGAACCCGATCCGGTGCCGCAGCAGCCGGCCGGCGACGCGGCGCGCGACGGCCGCGGTGCCCCGCGCCGCCCGCCACAGCAGGCGTTCCCCGACTGCGAGCCAGAGCGCGAGGACGAGCGCGGCCAGCAGGTGCGCGAGCGCCATCGCGGGCCCGCCGGGCAGCAGGTCCACGCCCGGCGCGGCACTCTGGAGCACCATGTCGCCGGTGTGGGTGAGGTCGGTGATGCCGATTGAGGCACTCCCTGCGAGACCGTTCGCCATGGCGGTGGGTTCGGTGACGGCAAAGGCGAGATGCAGCGCCGCCTGCACGCCGACCACCAGGGCGGAGAGCCGCCAGAGCGACATCCGACCCTGTGCCGCGCCCCAGCTGACCCGGGCTGTCAGCAGCGCCCCAAGCCCCATGACCGGCACCGACGGCAACCGGCCGCACGCCGCCCGGTGGCCGACGACCGCCAGCCCGAGCGCCAACGCCGCCACCGTCGCGGCGCGTGCGCTCCGCCCAACAGGTGTCGCGGCCCAGGTCACAAAACCCAGACCCTAGGGCATGACGACAGGTTCAGACAGGACAGGCGAGTGCCGGTGTGGTCACAGCCATCGCCGACTGCGGAAGATCGTGTAGAGCATGACGCAGACGCCGACCATGAGCGCCATCGCGAAGGGGTAGCCATACGCCCAGCGCAGTTCCGGCATGTCGCTGAAATTCATCCCGTACACCGTGCCGACCAGGGTCGGAGCAAACAGGATAGCCGCCCATGCGGAGATCTTCTTGACCTCCTCGTTCTGCTCCAGGCTCGCCTCGGTCAGGATCTTCATCTCCTCGTTCTGGCGCTGCCCGACCAGTGCGGCGTTCACGGTGAGGATGTTCACCAGCAGCTGCCGGAAGCCCTCGATGCGCTCCACGACCTGGACGACATGATCGGACACGTCACGCAGGTACTGCTGCAGCTCGGCGTCGACGCCGTACTTCACAAATCCCGACGCCAACGCGGCCAGCATCCCAAGGAGCGGCTTGGTGGCCCGCTGGAACTCGATGACCTCCCGGGACAGCTCATAGATCCGCCGGCTCACCTCGGGGTCCCCGCGGAACACCTCGGTCTCGATCTCGTCAATATCGTTTTCCAGCCCGGCCACCACCGGCGCATAGTCGTCCACGACCCGGTCGAGGATGGCGTAGAGCACCGCCTCCGGCCCCCTGGCGAGCAACTCCGGATCGGACTCCATCCGCCGCCGTACTTTTGGCAGATCCGGGGCATCACCATGACGCACGGTGATCACATAGTCGTTACCGACGAAGACGTGCAGCTCGGAGAACTCGACTTCTTCCCGGATGTCGTTGTAGCGCGCTGCACGCAGGACCACGAACAGGGTCGTGCCGTACCGCTCCAGTTTCGGTCGCTGATGCGCCTGAACCGCATCCTCGACCGCGAGCTCGTGCAGGTCGAACTCGTTCGCGATCGAGGCGATCTCGCGCCGGTCCGGGCGGACCAGACCGATCCACGCGAGATCCTGCTTGTGTTCGTCATGGCGCTCACGCAGGAGTTGATAGGTCTCACCCAGCGAGGTCGGTTGCACAAAACGCCGACCTTCGGTGTAAAACGCGTTCTCCATCACGGTCATCACGCCAGCTCCTCGAGGGGCTTACGGGCCGTGCCGGTAGGCGCCGCTGGGCTCACAGCGGCGTTCGGAGCACTCGTTGATCCAGCGCGCCTACCGGAGCAGCCCATGAGTCATGGCTTGCACTCCAGTCCACCCGCATTGCCATGGCCGCCATGGCCGCCATGGCCGTGTCCGCCATGGCCGTGTCCGCCGGGCACGACGGCCGGTTGGCACGCCCGGCGACTCGCCATGCCCGTCTCACCACGCCCGGCTACGCACCCGTAGCGGCCATCACCGCTCGACGAACAGGGCTGGAGGCCCTCGCCGGCGCGAACCAGAGCCCGGCGGCGAGGTCGGTTGTACAGCGGTGTGCCGTACAGATAAACGGACCGGACTCAGGCGGCGGGGGTCGCCGAGCCAGCCAAGGACAGGCACGGACTATGGCCGGGACTCATCCCGCCACCTCCTTTCACAGTCGGGCGCCCGTGGGCACACTTCACCTGTGCAGAGAGTGATCGCACGAACCGAGCCCAGCTCAGAACCGGACCACGTGCGGAGCACCCCTCCTCGTCAGAGCTTTGGCACTGCACGGCGTAATCCCAACCAGGAAGCCACCTGGGCCCACCCCTTAGCTCGGGGAGAGCTGTCCTGACCCGGGGCGTCTCTCGACGTTCGGGGTCAGTGGCCTGTGTCCGTGCAGACGCCTCACCGAACGAGGTGCCGCGTCCCAAGCGTGCCGCCCGACACGGGGAGCTGTCAAACCGCCGTCGGGTGATATAGCTCCCGACATGCCCAGACCGGCGGCTTCCATACCGAAAGGGTTTCTCATATCACTGTAAGTATCTCTTTATACCTCATGCGCCCGGTCCGAACGCGGGTCGACCAGCCTGCTCACGCTCAGACGTCTTCATCCGGGCCTCGTAGACATGTCGCCGACCACCGACCAGCGCGTCCCGGACCATCCGTTCGGACTCCACGAATGTTCGGAAGTAGCCGTCGTCGTACTCCTCGACCACCTGGAAGGTCCACCGGCCGTCGAGGACGTTGAGTCCGAACAGGTCCCGACGCACCCGGTCGGCTATCTCAGCGTGCCCGGCGTTCTCCAGCTCCTCCAACGCCGACCCGAGCATGAGATCGGCATGGCCGGACATCTGGTGGAAGGCGTAGAGATGACCTCTCGCCCGTTCCACCCACTCCAACGCCTCGCTGATCTTTCCAACCGCATGAACGGTGTCGCCGTCCAGCTCCGGCGCAGTGCGGTCGGCGGTCTGGCCGGCGGTCTGGCCGGCGGTCCGCCCGATGTGTTGCGGTGCCGGTGCCGGGGTCCGGGGGTTCGTTCTCACACCCCGCAATTGCCCGCCCTGTACCCGGGTAACACGGCATCCCCGGCGGAAAGCTCAAGGTCGACAACGACAACGATCCGAGAAGAGGCGGTTGCAGACAGGAGTAGTAGCCTACCCGCATGGCCAATTTCGACCGTGCGGCCGATTCACCGATCCTCGCACGCGGCATCCAGCCCTACATCGCGATCCACAGCTCACCGCCGGACGAGCTCCTCGTCGATCTCGCGGAGGAAACACGACAGACGTTCGGCGATGCGGCCGGTATGCAGATCGGTACCGAGCTCGGCACGTTGCTGACCATACTGACAGCGAGCACAGGGGCACGTCGGGCGATCGAGGTCGGCACGTTCACCGGCTACTCCTCGATGTGCATCGCCCGTGGGCTGCCCGCCGACGGGCAGCTGCTCTGCTGCGACGTGAACGAGGAATGGACCTCGCTCGCGCGTGAGTACTGGAAGCGCTCCGGCCTGGACGACCGGATCGAACTACGGCTCGGCCCGGCCGCGACCACCATCGCCGCGCTGCCCGCCCAGCCCAGCTATGACATCGCCTTCATCGACGCAGACAAGATCTCCTACCAGACGTACTTCGACCTGCTGGTGCCGCGGATGCGCGTGGGCGGGCTGATCGTCGCCGACAACGTGCTGCAGGGTGGCTATGTCGTGGATGCGGCAAGCCAGGAGGTGAACGTCCGGGCGATCCGGGCATTCAACCAGGCCGTGGTCGCGGATAATCGGGTTCAGGCCGTTCTGCTGGCTGTTTCGGACGGTCTGACAATCGCCCGGAAGCTGTAACCTCCCATGCGACGCCGTGTCGGCAACGGCGGCGCGGCCATGGCCTGCCATGCCGCGCCCGCCCTCACTCTCGATCACTGCAGCCACACCAGCACTCAATCGGAACTGACAACCAGATGATCATGAACACGGGCGAACTCGCGCTCAAGAAAGTCGAGAAAGTCGTCGACCTCGTACTCCCGGTAGCCGCCGATGAACCGGGTCGTATCGAACTTGACAGCGCTGATATCGGCCGGAGTGAGACACTCGGGAAACGAAGTGGAATCCCGCTGCCGGCCGCCTCCGGTGGATTTCACCAGAGCGTGCATGACGGCCAGATCCTGCGCTACCCGGTCGAGGAAATCATTAACCTGATCCACCTTGTAACCAACACTGAGCCGCGTCCGGGTAAACGATTTTCCTGACACCTCCGGACCGGTTATGCCAGCGTGGTAGGAAACACCGTGCTCACCGGTCCGGCCGACACTTGACACCGCGGAGACAAATTTCTGGAGGTTTGCGAACTCCCGCGCGACAACGCCGAGGAAATCATCGACCTCCTGTTCGCAGTAGCCACTCAGAAACCTCGTCGGGTTGAAGGTCGTCGAGCTGATTTCCGTCGGGGTCACGCGCAGGACGAGTTCGCTCGCATCCGGTCGGTAGCCGCTCTCAACCGATCGCACAAGTGTGTGCAGGCGGTGCAACTCCGCGGCGGCCCGGTCGAGGAAGGCGTCAACACCGACCATGGTGTAGCCGGTGCGCAGTCGGGTGGCGCTGAACGCCTTCATGCTGAGGTCATGGGATGTCACGATCGGGCGGTAGCGAACGGGATAGTGGGAACCGCGTTCACCGCCCGGCTGTGGCTGTGGCTGTGGCTGTGGCTGCATTCCGCGCCGTACCGGCGGGGCCTGCGCCACTCCAGCGGAGGCCATCGGAGCTGACACCGTCGGAGTCTGCGTCATCGGAGCCGGCGCTTCCTGCGACAGCGACACCCGGGACGGCTGTGGCTGGATAGGCAGCGGGATGGTCTGCCCCGGCTGAAGCTGCCGCGGCACCTGCACGACACCGCTTCGCAGCGCCGTATCATTGCGCTGCCCCGTATCATTGCGCAGCGCGCCATCATCATTCCGCGCACTATTGTTATACCGGCCGATGCCGTTATGTCGTGCAACAGCATCGTACCGTGCGGTGTCGTCATGATGCGTGTCGTCATGATGCGCGATCTCATGATGCGCAATACCGTCCGGCCAGAGGATCGCCGGACGGACAAGGGCGTCCAGGGGCGCGCTGATCCGTCCGGCGAGGTCTGCCGCCCAGCGCTCGACCGGCACCACCGCGGGTGGTTCGCCGCCCGGTGGTGGCCAGTGCATGGACACCCGATGCGCTACCGCCCGTGCCAACAGGTCGGTCGTACCGCCGGCAATCAGATCGAGTTCCTTCGACCACCGGACCGCGACAACGAGGTCGGGACGATCCAGCTGCCGTTCGATCTGAAGGAAACGCTCCAACTCATGCCGACACTGGGCATTTCGAAAGAAAGCAGGGGTCATGACCGCGATGAGGATGGCCGCGGCGTTCGCGGGGTCCGCCGGACCAGCAATCCGCTCGTGCCACAGCTCACCCCAGCGGGGATCCCGTCGATCACAGAAAACCCGGAACGAGGAGTGACCCGTTCGGGTTCGGATGTCGTCCTCGAGCGCAGTCGCGAGCTCCGCTAGGGAAGCACCGTGCCGCGCATGGTCCGCGTCGGCGTAGCTGAGGAAGGCGACCGGCGCCGAACCAGGCTGGCTGGGCACACGGACCTCCCGCGCGCTGTCGCGCGGAAACGCACTAATCAGGGACCTTTTCACCGTTCCTGACCATATAGTCGACAGCCGTATCCGACGATGTGATTCAGGAAATGACACCTCAATATAGTCGAAGCAGAATGAGCTAGATAATCAAGATGATATAGACCGATGGTGGTGAAATCGGATGCGGCGCCGTACGATGGCGTTCATGGTCGACGCCACGGCGGGCGGCGTGGGTGGGCTCGTCCTCGCGGCCGGGGCGGGGCGCCGCTTCGGCGGTCCCAAAGCCCTGGCCACGCTGGACGGTGAACCGCTGGTCGAGCGGGCGGTCCGGCTACTCGCAGATGGCGGCTGCGCACCGGTCTTCGTGGTGCTCGGAGCAGCCGCGGCCGACGTCATCAGATCCGCGACGTTCCCAGGGGCGCAGATCGTCCTCGCCCAGGACTGGGCCGAAGGGATGGGGAGCTCGCTTCGGCGCGGGCTCGACGCGGTTACCGACACCGCCCTCGACGCGGTGATCATTGCACTCGTCGACCAGCCTCTTATCGGCCCGCAGGCCGTACGCCGACTGATCGACACCCACGCGTGCGGCGCGGTCGCGGCGGTCGCCACCTACGGCGGGCAACCGCGTAATCCTGTGTTGTTACGGCGTGAGACATGGGCCGAGGTGTGCGCCCATGCCCGTGGTGACGTGGGCGCGCGCGCCTGGCTGCACGCCAACCCCGACCGCGTCGTCTCGGTGGCGTGCGATGGAACCGGCTCCCCCGACGACGTCGATACACCGGCGGACCTCGTCCGCCTGTCAGCCGCGAATGCCTCGGATATCAGTGGGTCGGATACCCGCCGGTCAGCTGGCCGTTCCGGCGGGCGTGGCCGATGATGTGGATCGGGCCGGCCGTCGGTTCAGCTGGAACACCCGGTGCTGGATCCGCCACCCGTCCGGGGTGCGCACCACCGTGTCGGTGTACTGCCCGGACCCGGCACGCCGGTCGTGCAGAATGCCGATGACACGGCTGTGCAGCACCGGCTCGCCGTCATCCTCGGTCACGTAGATGTTGGTGATGTGGTGGGCGAGCGGGTGGTCGGCGCCGTCCATGTGACCTCGGATGGCATCGAGGCTGTCGAGCCGCGGACC
>NZ_CAUVXG010000001.1:323513-358653 GCF_963555885.1 Protofrankia sp. Cr2 | reverse complement strand
TCCGCGGCGAAGACGTACGCCAGACCCGGCCAGTCCCGGGCGTCGATGAGATCTCCGTAACGCGCCGCGATCTCATGCAGTGCCAACCTGTCTGCGGTCTCGATACCCACTACACCGTCCTTGTCTCGTGTCCCATGGTCTCTTGTCCCATGCGCCGGCCACGATGGCCGACGCCATTGTGGTGCAACGGGTTGTCAGATACCGAACTGGGCCCCGGCACGTAGAACAATGATCGCCCCGGCCGCGACGATGACGCCCGCGGTGGCCACCGGGGTCCACCGTGCGGCCACACCGGTGAGCCTCGGAGCGGCGACGCTGGCTCGTCGCAGCAGCGGACGATGCGCCCGGTCCAGGAGAATGCCGATGCCGACCAATGCGACGGCCATACCCACGCCGTAGGCGAGGACCAAGACGACGCCGAACCAGGCGCGCCCGAGTGCGACGGCGCCCAGTAGCACGACGACCGCGGTCGGAGTCGGGACGAGACCGCCGGCGAACCCCATCGCGAGCAGGCCACGCAGGTTCGGCGGCCCCTCGGGGAGGGCATGGGTATGCTGGCGTCCACCGTGCGTATGTGTGTGCTCATGGTGATGGTGATGGTCCTGATCACCCGCATGACCGTGATCACCCGTATGTGCGTGTTCATGGCCATGCTCATCCGCATGGTCATGGTGCTCATGGTCGGCCCGACGAGACGCCAGCCGGCTGCGCAGCAGGGTGACGCCGAGGCTCACCATCAGGGCGCCGCTGGCGATGCCGAGCCACGGGTACAACCGTTCCGGGGCAAGGTTCGTCGACACCGACAGCGCCACCCCGAGCAGCAGCACGCCGAGCGTGTGGGTCACGGTCACCGCCAGCGCCATCAGGGCGAGGTCCCGACGGGACGCCCGGTTGCCGGCGATCCGGGCCGCCATCACCGTCTTGCCGTGCCCGGGAGCGAATGCGTGGACCGCCCCGAGGCCGACTGCCAGCACGACGGCCAGCAGGCCCATGCCGAACGAGAGCGTCCGGCGCCCGACCAACGCGGTGAAACGCCCGGTGAGCCCGCTCGACCCGGCCGGCAGCACGGCGGAACTCTGCCTGCCGTCGAGGGGATCGAGGACCGGCGGGCCGCCCGGCTGTACCCGCAGTGTCGCACTAGTGACGTCGGACGGGCTGGCCAGCGGGTCCGACGGATACGAGGCGAGCAGCCCACTCGGCGACCGAGTGGGAACATCACTGGTGACCAGTGTGGTCCGATCACCCAGCGCCACGGTCTCACGCCAGCCGACCCGGTCGGTGTAGGCCCGCAACGTGTACCCGACCGATGCGGGGGTCTCGCCGGTCTCGACCGCGTACCTGCAGACCAGCCGCAGCAACGACAGGCCGCCCGCCCCCGGCGGGAAGCTCAGGGTGCTCGCCGTCGGCGTGAGCGGGCGCACCCGGCCGTCCACGGTCAACTGGGCCTGGCCCGCGATGCGCCCGCACTCCTGGTCCCGCCAGGTGGTGGCACCGGTCGCCTCGATCGCCGGGCGGGTCTGGGCCGTCGGGATCTCAGCCATGTCCACGATGACGTCGACGAGCACCCGGTCCGGCTGAACCCGCAGCACGCTGGCGGTGTTCACGGTGAAGTTACCCAGCGGATGAGCCGACGCCGCTCCCGCCGACAGGCCGACGATGGCCAGCGCGATCACCGCGACAGTCGACCAGCGCCGCCGGGCGGACCGGCCCGGCCACTTCGTCGCCAGTGTCCCCGCTGTTCCCATCACCGGTCACCGGCAAGGGTGGCCAGCAGCGTCGCGGCGCGTGGCGCGTGCAACGGCGAGAAGTACGGATCCGTGGCGAGCGCCGTCCGCAGGTCGGTCACTGCCGCGTCCCGCTGCCCGAGCGACGCCTCGATCACGCCGAGGTGGTAGCGCAGCAGTGCGCGCTGCGTACCGAGCGCGATCGCTGCACGCGCGTGGGCAAGAGCCTCGGCGTCCCGGCCGAGCTGGTGCAGTGCCCAGGCATCGGCGTCCTGGACGAAAATCCCGACGCGGGTCCTGAGCTGCGTATCGGTGGTCGCGAACGCGGCGGCCGGGTCGCCGTGGTCGGCCTCGAACAGCGCCAGGTCGACGCCGACGTCCACCCGCTGCGCGCGGAACAGGTCAGCGGTGGTTCGAGCCAGTGAATACTGGGTCCGCGCCTCGTCGCCCCGGCCCACCGACTCCAGGAGCTCTCCATATTCGACGACCAGCGCCGGCGTCGGCATCCGGGTCACCACGCTCTGGTAGTCGGCCAGCGCCGCCTCGGTCTGGCCGCGGGACGCGGCCACCCGCGCCCGCCCGGCGAGCAGCGTTGTCGAGGACGGATCTCTTTCCAGGCCCCGGCGGTAGGCATCGTCGGCACCGTCGAGATCGCCGCTGTTCCGCGCGAGCTCGCCGAGGTGGAAGAGGGCGAACGCGGCATCCGACGGGGATGTCGCGTCGGCGAGCACCCGCGCCATGGCGTCCCGGGCATCGGCGACGTCGCCTTGCAACTCGAACGCGTAGGACACCCTGGCCAGCGAGGCGACATCCGGCCGTAGATCGACCGTATGCTGGACAGCCTCCCACGCCTGCGGGTAGCGGCCCAGCTCGATGAGAGCGTCCGCGCGTATCCCGCTGGCGGTCGCGCTGAACGGATTGATCGCCAGCGCCGCGTCCGCGAGCCGCAATGCCTCACCGAAGTCGTGGCGGGCCGCGGCCAGCGCCGCCTGCCCGGCAAGCGCGGCGTCGTTGTCGACCGGTCGGATGGCCAGCGACCGGGCGAGTGCGCTCTCGGCCCGCGGGTAGTAGGTCGGGTCGCCGGTGACCCTGGCCCGCTCGACGTAGGTGGTGCCAAGCGCAGACCAGGCCGTCCAGTCGCCGGGAACGAGACTCAGGCGACGTTGGAGATCGCTGACCGCCCGGGTCGACACGTCCTGCATCCCGGACGCGGCAGGTCGGGGTGCCGGCGCCTGCGGATCCGTACCCCCGAGTACGCCGGTGGGGATCAGCGTCGCTCCCGCCAGCAAGGCGACCGCGGCCGTCACCACCACCCCGATCGTCGTGGCGGCTCGTCGTTTCCTCATCTGGGTTTCCCTCCCGGTGGCGGGCCTGCACAGTGCTGTTCGCAGCCGGCCGGCTTCCGGATGGGAGGAGAGGTATCGGCTTTCTGACACCCGAGCGGTCGGTGATACCCATCCGAACGGCCGCGGCGAACGAACAAGGGATGTCGCGACCGGCAATCGGGCCGGTCCCTTCATCACCCCGAGGGGAAGATCATGATCGAACCGGATTCCACCGGGGGGGCACGTCGCCCCCGGGCCAGGTCACGAACCCGGCCCGCACGGCGCGGGATCGCCGGCATCGCCGGCATCGCCGCGGTGACCCTCGGTGTCGGTAGCGCACTCGTGGCGCTGACACCGGCGGCATCGACGGCATCCAGCCACCGTGAGGCGCCGCTGGTCGCCACCGACCCGACCATCGACAACACCGACACCTACGCGTTCGTCAGCCCGGACGACAAGAACTCGGTGACGTTGGTCGCCAACTGGGTGCCGTTCGAGGAGCCCGCCGGCGGGCCGAACTTCTACCCGTTCGCCAATGACGCCCAGTACGACATCAACATCGACAACGACGGAGATTCCAAGCCGGACCTCATCTACCGGTGGACGTTCAGTAGCTCCTACAAAAACCCGAACACCTTCCTGTACAACACCGGTGTCGTCACGTCGCTGGACGATCCTGACCTGAACTTCACCCAGACCTACCGGCTCGAGGTGGTCAGCAAGGGTAAGTCCACCGTTCTCGCCGACAAGGTGCCGGTGGCACCGTCCAACGTCGGCCAGGCATCCATGCCCAATTACGCCACCTTGCGTAACCAGTCGGTACGCACCCTGCCCGGTGGGCTCAAGACCTTCGCCGGCCAGGCCGACGACCCGTTCTTCTTGGACCTGCGCGTGTTCGACCTGCTCTACGGCGCCAACCTGTCGGAGATCGGCAAGGACACCGTCGCCGGCTACAACGTCAACTCCGTGGTCCTCCAGGTGCCGGCCACACAGCTGGCGCTCAAGGGCGATGCGGGCCGCAACCCGGTGATCGGGGTCTGGAGCACGACCCAGCGGCGCAGCACCACCATGGTCTCCCCGACCAACAGCTCCGGCCGGGCGATGGGCTTCGGGCAGTGGTCCCAGGTGTCACGCCTGGGCTCACCGCTGGTGAACGAGGTCGTCATCCCGGTCGGGCAGAAGGACCGGTTCAACGCCTCGACGCCGTCCCGGGACGCCCAGTTCCTCAAGTACGTCACCGACCCCGAGCTGGCGCGTCTCATCCAGGGCATCTACAAGATCCCGGCTCCGAAAACCCCGCGTAACGACCTGGTCGCGGTCTTCCTCACCGGTATCAGCAAGGGAAACCTCGGCGTCGATCTCACCTCGCCGACGCTGAACAAGGATGCCGACCCCAGGGACATCGCCCCGTCCGAGCAGCTTCGGCTCAACATGTCCGTTCCGCCCACGGCAAGCCCGAACCGCCTGGGCGTGGTCGGCGGTGACGTGGCCGGCTTCCCGAACGGGCGGCGCCTGACCGACGACGTGGTCGACATCGAGATCCAGGCCGTCGAAGGTGTCCTGCTGCCCAACGCACCGGCCGCCGTCAAGGGGCTGGGGGACGCCGTGAACGCCAACAACCTTCCCTTCCTGAGCACCTTCCCGTACCTCGCCCTGCCGACATCGGGCTCACGCTGACGCCTGGGCAGGATCCGGACGGGAGAAGAACCGCAATGATGCTGCGCACACCACCATCGATCAGGATGGCCGTGGCTACCGTGGGGCTGCTGGCCGTGACCGGGCTCGCGGCCGGCTGCGGGGGCGGGAGCGACGGGAACGCCGCTGCCAAGCCGCTACCGGCGGTCGAGACGTTCCAGGCCGGCGCCTGCCGGGATGCGGCGTCCGGGCTGGTCGACACCCTGCGCATCGCGCGCCGGGGCAATGACAAACCCGATGGCATCAAGATGGTCGCGACCGACCTGATCGACCCGCAGGAGAAGCTCTACGACCAGATCCCGGCCGCGGGCGAGTTGGCCCCCGACCTTGAAAAAATCACGACCGCAATCGGCTTCCTCCGGCTGCGGGTCGACACCAGTACCTACGAGCCGAGATTACTGACCGAGGTGACGACGACGACCGAAGCGCTGGTCAACCGCTGCACCTCCAGTCACTGATCTACCGCCAGCCACTGGTCGTCAGCTGGCCGGGATCGGGGTGGGGAGCGATCGCCGCTCCCCACCCCGATCGCACGACGCTTCCCACGCCGAGTTTCCCACGTTGATTCTTGCGATTCACCCGGGATCCACCGGGCGCGTTTGTCGAATCGCAACGGAATCAGCCGCCGGCCGAGAACACGGTAAATATGATGACAAGCGGCCGGTGGGCGACCCGCCCGCCAGCCCCGCCGGACCTGCACCGCGTCGGATAGATGACTCCCCGGGTGGCGGCGTGGCGGCGGTGAATATCATCCCCAGGAGTGGACTGCCAATGTCACCCGGCGGATGGGCGTGAAACATGAGTGGGGGCGGGCCCGGTAGCGCTGTCAATGACAATCTCGGCCATCCCGACGGATTTGTCGCGCGACAATCGGAGCTGAGCTTCCTCGGTGCCAGGTTGACGGACGCGCGGAACGGTGCGCTCACGGTTGTCGCGGTAACCGGCGAGCAGGGTGTCGGCAAGACCACGCTCGTACGCCGGTTCCTCGCGGGGCTCGGCGACGACACGCGAACGCTGGTCGCCAGCGGCGACGAGGCCGAGTCGACGCTGGCCTTCGCAACCATCGCCCAGCTCCTCAGCGGTGTCGACGAACCGCTCGTACAGCTCGTACCGCCGAATCTCACCGCGCCGAATCTCACCGCGGCGGACGGCAGCGCGCAGGACCCGCTGCGGGTGGGAGCCGCCCTGGTGGCGCTGGCCGGCCAGATGCTCACCGAGTGCGCGACCCTGGTCATCGTCATCGACGACATTCAATGGGCCGACACCGCTTCCCAGCGGGCACTGGCGTTCGCTTTGCGCCGGCTGCGCTCGGACTCCATTCTATGTCTGCTGGTCATGCCGACCACACCCGCGGTGCCACTCACCGACGGGCTGCTGCGTTTTCTCGCCGAACGGGGAACGCCACTGCGCGTGCGCGGGCTTGACCCGTCCGACCTGCGGGAACTGTCCCGGCTGGTGTCCGGCAGCCCGATGTCGGCGCACGCGGCCGAACGTATCTTCCAGTTGACCGACGGTAATCCGCTGCATGCCCGCGCGCTGCTGGAAGAGCTTTCCTCGGACGTGCTCGACAACGACGCCGAACCATTACCGGCGCCACGCTCGTTCACACTGGTCGTGCTCGGCCGGCTGGCGCAGTGCGCGCCCGAAGGTCGCTCGCTCACCATGGCGGCGGCGGTACTCGGTCGGTCCTGCCAGTTGGTGGACGCGGCCAGGCTCGCGGAGATCAGGGCGCCGCTGCCCGCGCTGGAGCAGGCGGTCGCCTCGTCACTGCTGATCGAGGAGACCACCAGGCTGGAACACCGGATCGCCTTCGCCCATCCGCTCGTGCGGTCGGCAATCTACCATGATCTTGGACCGGCGCAACGGTCGGCCCTGCACCTGCGAGCCGCGCAGCTGGCCCATGACGACAGGGCCCGGCTGCGCCACCGGATAACGGCGACGATCGTTCCCGATCCGGAACTCGCGGCCGAGATCACCGTCGCGGCGGAGCGCCTGGCCGTCAAGGCCCGGTGGGCCGCCGCCGGCGACCTGATGCTGGACGCGGCACGGCTGACCCCGGATCGGCCCACCCGGGAACGGTTGTTCGTCGATGCCGTCGACTTCCTGCTCTACGCAGGCGAACTGGCCCGCGCGGGTCGCCAGACCGACCACGCCGGAGTCATCGAGGATCCGGCGCGGCGCAACTACCTGGCGGGACGCCTTGCGCTCGTCCAGGGCGCCTACAAGGAGTCCACCGCCTATCTGCGTGCGGCGTGGACCGCGGTCGACCCCGCGGCGGACCCTGCCTTCGCGCGCACGATAGCCGAGCAGACAGCGCTGACACTGTCGTTCCAGGGCCTCAACCGCGAGGCCGCGATCTGGGGGTCCCGCGCCATGGGCATGCCGGAAACACCGGCGGTGCGGCCGTGGCAACTGATCGACATTCAGATCAGCGCGCTGATCGGATCCGGCCGGTTCGACCAGGCCCGGGAGCTCTCGGCGTCCGTGCCAGAGCCCTACGCCGAACAACGGGACGGGTTGTTCGGCAGGGGCTACGTCCTGCTGACCTCCGACCGGCTCGAGGCCGCGCGGGAGGCGTTCACCGTCACCGTCACCGCCTACCGCCAGCACGGATCGATGGGTTACGCACTCGGGGCTCTCGCCTTCCGCTCCGATACCGAGTACCGACTCGGGGCATGGGACGACGCGATCCTGCACGCCGAGCTCGCCGCATCGATCGCCGGCGACGCCGAACAGCACTGGATGCTGCCACTGTGCCATGCGGTCGCCGCGGCGCCGCTGGCAGGCCGGGGCCTTGCGGCGGCCGGCGAACACCTGAAGATCCTGGACAACCCGGGCTGGCCGCCGGACGGCGCCACGCAGGGGCTCGCCGCCGCCACGCGCGCCAAACTCGCGCATGCTGCCGGGGACGCCGAGGGCGTTCTGGCCGCACTGAATTTCTTCACCACCATGACGGAGATGGCCTCGCCCGAGCCGGCCTGGATGCAGTGGCGACCGATGTACGCCGAGGCGCTGGCCGGCCTGGGCCGCCCCGGCGATGCCGACAGGAATCTGCGCCCGCTCGAGGAGGCTGCGGCCGCGGAAAAGCACCCTTCGTCGCTGGTGTCCTGCGCTCGGGCACGGGCGGCCATCGAGATCGCGCGACGCCGACCGGCTGCCGCCGACGACGCCTACCGGGAAGGTCTGGCCCTGGCGGTGGACCAGCCGATCCCGTTCGAACGGGCGCTGCTCGAGCTGGGGCACGGCGTGTTCCTCCGCCGGTCCGGTCGGTCAGACGAGGCCATGGCCGCCCTCAGCGCGGCGCAGGCGCGGTTCGAGACACTCGGCGCGCGGCCGTATCTACTGCGCTGCGACCGCGATCTCGCTGCCTGTGGGCAGACTCCGACACAGCCCCGGCCCACCGATCCGGTCGGTTCGCTCACCCCGCAGGAACGAACGGTCGCCCAGCTGGTCTGTACGGGCCTGTCCAACCGCGAGATCGCCGCCGAGCTGGTGCGCAGCGTCAAGACCATCGAATACCACCTCGGAAACGTTTACGCGAAGCTCGGTGTGCGGTCTCGCACCCAGCTGGCCGCGTGTCTACGCGCCGGATGACTGGGCGCCCGATGGCTGGACGCCCGATGGCTGGACGCCCGATGGCTGAGCCCCGGATGGCTGAACGCCGGGAAGGAAAACCTGGGGAAATCCCCGGGGACGCCATTACGTAATACCGCTAGCGTCAACCACATCGGCTTCAGGTGCACGGCACCATGTCGGCTTTGGGTGCACGGCGGAGGGTGATGGCATTCCGTGATGGACGACACCGAAGGTGCGGAGACTGCCGCGGTAACCGTGCGGCTTGTCATGGAACTGACCCCGGTCACCACCGACCGTATCAACGGGCGCATCCATTTCGACAACGAGCGCATCGCGGAGTTCCACGGCTGGATGGATCTGATCCGCATCCTGGAGGAAGTGATCACGATGCACAGCCCGCCGTCGGCCGGTGGCTGACACCGCGGCCGCCCGATACCCCCAGCGCATGGGCGGCGTTCCTTCGACGGATTCCCGACACGTCTTCAACGCATGGTTCCGAAGGGGTACGACGTGTCTGTAACGCTGAGACTCATCAGCGGGAGTCATGAGGCGACCGTGCCGACCGGTCGACCCTTTGTCGTCGGCCGCGGCCGGACGGCTGATCTTGTACTGACGGATACCAGGGTTTCGCGCGAACATCTGGTGATCGAACCTGCCGATCACGGTTGGACGGTTCGTGACGTGAGCTCCAACGGCACCTGGCTGGGCGGGCAGCGGGTGCAGCGGGTGGCTGTGGAAAGTGAGCTACGGCTGCGCCTGGGCACACCGACCGGCCCCGAACTCGCCGTCGTGCCCATTCGCGCGGACTCCCCCGAGGTCGGCGAAACAGATCGGGATCCGCACTCCCAGCTGCTGACTCTCCAGCCGAACGCCCCGGGCTACGGGCCCGGACCGAAACTCCCGCCGTCGGGCCGGCCCGACCGGCCCGACGATTTTCTTCAGGCGGACAGCCTTGAGGGTGCGCACGAACGCCGCAACGTCCATCCACTGTTTCGTGGAACGTTGTCGATCGGGCGGTCCGGGGGTAACGACATCACGGTGGGGGACCTGCTCGCATCCCGGTGGCACGCCGAGCTCCTGATCGGCGACAGCGGGGTTGAGATCGTCGACCTGGGGTCGGCTAACGGGACATTCGTCAACGGTTCCCGCGTCACCAGGGCAGTTCTTGCCCAACGTGACGTGATTGCCGTGGGACATCATCTCTTCCAGGTCGAGGGTGACCAGCTGGTCGAGTACCTGGACGCCGGTGATGTCACCTTCGAGGCCGACGGGCTGAGCGTGTTCGTCGGTGATACGCAGATCCTGCATTCGGTGAGTTTCCGGCTGCCGGGTCAGGCGCTGTTGGCCGTCATCGGTCCGAGCGGAGCCGGTAAGTCGACGTTGTTGAACGCACTGACCGGATTCCGACCGGCGGATCAGGGAACGGTCCGCTATGCCGGCCGGGACATGTACAACGAGTACGATGAACTGCGTCGCCGAATCGGTCATGTCCCGCAGGACGACCTGCTGCACACGACACTCACCGTGCGCAAAGCACTTGATTACGGAGCGGAACTGCGCTTCCCGCCGGATACCACGAGGGCGGAGCGGCGGGCGCGGGCGGACGAGGTCCTGGCCGAACTGGGTCTGACGCAGCGGGCGGGCCTACCGGTACAGAAACTCTCCGGCGGCCAACGAAAGCGCACCAGCGTGGCGCTGGAACTCCTGACCCGGCCCACGCTGTTGTTCCTGGACGAACCGACGTCCGGTCTTGATCCAGGTCTGGACAAGAACGTGATGGGCTCCCTGCGAGGGCTGGCCGATGACGGGCGGACGGTCGTCGTCGTGACCCACAGCGTCGCGCAGCTTGATGTCTGCGATTATATTCTGGTACTCGCGAAGGGCGGGTATATCGCCTATTTCGGCCCACCGCGGTATGCTCTGTCGTTTCTCGGGAAGAGCGTCTGGGCCGACGTCTTCGAAATGCTGGAGGAAACGCCCGGGGAGGTCCTGGCGGACCGTTTCCGGGAGTCGCGCTTCTACGTACCGGCATCGGTCACCGCGCCGCCCGCCCGACCTGTGCCGGCGGAGCTGCCAAGCGTCCGCCAGCAGTCGGTTCTGTTCCAGACAATAACTCTCAGCCGCCGCATGCTGAGTGTCATCGCCTCCGACCGCTCGTATCTCGGGCTCGTCATCGCTTTTCCGTTCCTGCTGGGCATCATGCCCCGGGTGGTGGGACGCAGCCTGGACGCGCTTCCCAACCGGCCGAATCAGGACGCGCCGCTGATACTTCTGGTGATGGTGCTGTGCGCCTGCTTCATGGGGATGGCCAATTCGGTCCGAGAGATTGTCAAGGAACGGGCGATCTACCGGCGGGAGCGGGCCATCGGATTATCCAGAACCGCCTATCTCGCGGCGAAGGTCGTCGTTCTCACGCTGGTCACCGCGGTGCAGAGCGTCGTGTTCACGACGATCGGCATCCTCGGTCATGAACCACGCCACGCGGTAGTCCTCGGCTCCCCGCTGCTGGAACTCATCCTCGCGGTCACCGTGATCTCACTGTCGTCCGCAATGATCGGCCTGGTGATCTCGGCACTGGTGGACAACTCGGACAAGGCCATGCCACTGCTTGTGCTCATCACCATGTCACAGGTCATGTTCAGCGGCGGGCTCGTCGCGGTGCACGGCAAACGAGGGCTGGAGGAGATCAGTGCCGTCGCGCCCGCCCGGTGGGGTTTCGCGGCGGTCGCCTCGGCCGCCGATCTCAACAATGTGCAGAAACGAGGAGACCCGCAGTTGAATCCGGACAGTATTGCCGACCCGCAGTGGGCACATACGGCGGCCGTCTACCTCACCGACGTCCTCGCGTGCCTGACTCTCGGCATCCTCGCGGTGATCATTACAGCCCTGTTGCTCCGGCGGATGGATCCGAAGATCGTGCACCGGAGATTCCGCCCGACCCCAGTCGGCTCGCAATAGAATTCTCCCGGTCCGCCGTCACTCGAACTCAGCCGGCGGCATGCCAGCGTCCAGCCGGCCAAAGGCGACGCGATCATTGCTCCGCCGCGTCGCCGGCGGCCCAGTAGGTTCAGGAGGACCTGTGACAGCGTTGCGGTGGCAACGACTCAAAGCCCATGACCGACAGCTCATCCAATCCCGACCCGTGTCCGGTGAACAGCGGACCGACTACCCGATCGGCTGGTACTTCGCGCGTTTCAGTGAGGATCTCGCCCCGGGGCAGGTGGTACCCGTTGAGTTCATGTCCCGCCGGTACGCGCTTTTCCGCGACCAGGACGGCGCGGTGGGGATGATCGACGGCCGGTACTCCGCGACAGACCGCGATCCGCCGCGAGCGCGTCAGCCCGCGGTCCCGGTCCTGGAGCGGGTGGGAAACATCTGGTTCTGGTACGGCCCGGAGCCGGCCCGGGAGTTCCTCGACGTCGCGTCATTCGACTCATCCCGGTACACGAATGTCAAAGGAGAGATACACATCGGGCGGAGCGATCCGTTGCCGATGTTCGAGCACGTCGCAGACTCGTATCATTTTCCACACAACCACAAGGCGGCCGGGCAGCTCGAATACATCGTCACCGCTAACGAAGGGAACCGTTTCGAGTTCCAGCTGCGACCGGCGCCGGGGACGGACGGGGTCAACGTCCAGCGGTTCTTCAAGCCCCATGCCTTCATCGAGATGGCAGGGCCCTGCATCGCCGTCTACCGAGCGCAGAAAAACGCCACCATCAACCGTGACTCGCCGCTGCTGACAGTTCTGCTCGGTGCCACTCCGGTCCGGGAGAACGTCTCCATCCTCTCCTGGCGGATCGCCGTCCGCAAGGTCGGCACGACGCCGTTCCACAGCCCGTTGAACTGGCTGCTCACCCGGGCGATATGGCGTGTCATAGCCTGGAACGTGCATGTCGACCTCGAGGTCCTGAAATGGATGAGACGGCCGGCCAAGACACTGTGGGTGAAACCCGACGGTTCGTCCGTCCGCGAATACCGGAACTTCTACAACCGCGCCATCATCACCGGTTGGCGTCCTGATCACCAGCCGCCGCTGGACCGGCCGGAAGTCGAACTGAGCGGAAATCGGGACTGATCCGCGGCGCGCGTCGTCCCGATGCTGTCCGGGCTCCCGGTCACTCTCAGGGCCCGGCGCCGGTCGCCGCGTTCAACGCATAGACACGGTGGTCCAGGCTACCGATATAGACCATGCCGTTCACGACGGCCGGCGACGAGTCGTCCACCGGCGCTCCGGTGGCGTACCGCCACCGGAGTTTCCCGGTGACAGCCTCCACGGCGTAGACATAGCGGTCGCGGCTACCCACATAGACCAGGTCGTTCGCCACGGCCGGTGAGGAGCGGATGCCGTTGTCGGTGGGGAACCGCCAGCGGACCCGACCGGTATTGGCGTCCAGCGCGTAGAGGTGGCCGTCATCACTTCCCACGTAAACCACCCGCTCGACCACCAGCGGCGTGGAGACGACCCCGTTGTCGGCCGTGAACTGCCAGTTCAGCGCTCCGGTCACGGTGTTCAGGGCGTAGACGTTGTGGTCGTCGCCGCCTATCCAGAGTGTCTCGCCCGAGACAGCGGGTGAGGAGTCCACGGTGCTGGCCGTGGTGAAATGCCAGCGTGGGTGTCCGGTGGCGATGTCCAGCGCGTAGATGTTCTTGTCCCGACACCCGACGTAAACCCCGCCGCCGTACACGGTCGGGGAGGAGTTGAACCAGTCGCCACCGGTGAAATGCCAGCGTTCTCGGCCCGTTGTCGCGTCAACCGCATACAGATTATTGTCCCGGCAGCCGATGTAGACCACACCGTCGGCCACGGCCGGGGAGGAGTGCATCACGCCACCGGTGCGGAGCGTCCAGACGGGCTGACCGGTCGCGGCGTTCACCGCGTGCAGCTGGGCGTCGTTGCATCCGACGTACACCAACCCGTCGGCGACCGCCGGGGATGACGTCACCGCGCCGCCGGTCTGGTAGCTCCAGCGCAGCTGGCCGGTCCGCGCATCGATGGCGTACAGGTGGGAGTCGTCGCTGCCGATGTAGACGACTCCGTCGACGACCGCCGGGGATGAGTACACCTGGTCCCGGCAGGTGAAAGCCCACGGCCGGGGGCCGCTGGTGTCAGTATTCCCGCCGATCAGACGTGCCGCCCCCCAGACTCCCGCGCCGACCGCACCCACCGCCGCCGCCACGGCGCCGCTCGCCTGCAGCACGGTTCGCCGGGACACCCGCGCGGGTTGGCGCCGATCGGCCGGAACGCCCCCGCCGTCACGGGGCGGAGGCAGGATCTCCGCCGATGGGAGCGGCGGGGTCACCGCGATCAGGGGGGACAGCGGCGGGGACGGGGTGGAGGTCAGCGCCTGCGACTCGCGGGACGACCGGGAGGAATGGGATGACTGGGATGAGTGGGATGACCGGGGCCGGACCTCCGCCGGTCCGGACGGCGCATCAGATGGGCGGGGGCTGTGCCGCCGCTCATAGGCATCCACCAGGTCGTACCCGACCCGCGGCAGCCACTGCTCGGCGCCGACGCCGCCCGGTGCCCGCAGCCAGGTTCCAGCGATCTCCTCCAGAAGCTGGTTCGGAGTGGGCCGCGCCGCCGGATCCCGTTGCGTGCACCGGCGAATCAGCTCGGTGAGCGCCGCGGGCACCCCGCTGAGATCCGGCGGGTCGGTGAGCAGCTGCGCCAGCACGTTCACCGGCGTGTCTCCCAGGTAGGGCAGGCGGCCCGTCGCCGCGTACAGCAAGGTGGCGCCAAGAGAATACACGTCAGTGGCCGGGGTCACCGCCGAGGTGTCCAGCGCCTGTTCCGGGGACATGTACTGCGGCGTTCCGATCACGGTCTGGGTGAGTTGCGCGCTGCTGTCCACCGTCCTGACCAGGCCGAAGTCGATGACCTTGGGATTGTCCTTGGTAACCAGGACGTTCGACGGTTTCAGGTCACGGTGGATCAGCCCCACGCGGTGGATGGATTCCAGCGCCTCAGCGATCCCGGCCGCAAGCCAGAACACCGCGCGGACCGGCAGTGGACCGACCCGGCGCACCAGCAGATACAGGGATGGCGCGGCCACGTAGGCGGTGGCCAACCACGGCATCGCCGCGGCCGCGTCGGCGTCCACCACGGCGGCCGTGAACACACCGCTGACCTGCCGGGCCGCCGCGGCCTCACGCGCGAACCGCGCCCGGAAACCCGCGGTGTCCACCATGTCGGCCCGTACCGTCTTGACGGCGACGAGCAGGCCCGATCGGGACTGGCCCAGGTACACCCGACCCATCCCGCCAGCGCCCAGCCGACCCATGATCCGGTACGGGCCGATCGCCCGTGGGTCCTCGGGAAGCAGCGGTTCGTACGGGCTCCCGGAGGGCTCGTACGGGTTTCCGGAAGAGTTCTTCGGTCCGCTCACGCCCACATCCATCCGTCTCCCACCGCGCTAGTCACGCCCACCACGACAACGACAACGACGACAAGCGCCGTCGTCATCGTCTCCCAGCCGGACGATCGTCGACCATGGCGGGTCCACCGGCGGGACTTCCACCGGCCGCGCTGTCCGCGGTCGGCGGTCCTGGCGCCAGCGCCTTGCCGACCGCCGCACCCAACCAGGGGGCGAGGCTGTCCATCCCCGCGGGGGTGAGATGGACGGCATCGAAATACAGCTGCTTGCCTGCGGACGTACGCGTCCAGCACTGTCCGGTCTGGCACAGCGCGGCCTCGACATCCAACAACAGCACCTGCGGATACCGGGCGACCGCTTCGATGATCAGCGCATTGAAACAGCGGCTCGACGCTGGATCGGCCTCGCCCGTGACGCTGCGGACATCGGTCAGCAGCACCGGCCGGCCGGGTGCCAGCGCCGCCCATAGCTGAGCAGCCCGGTCGAGCTCCTGACGGTAGAGCTGCCGATATTCCACGTCGCACGGTGAAATCACCGAACCGTCATACAAGCGCGCGGCCGCGTCCGTACTGAGATCCACCACCAGTGCCTCCGGGCGGCTTTGCGTGATACGTGTGCGCCACTGCTCGGCCCAGTTCATGCATGCCGCCGACCGGGTGGGCGCCGACGGTGGCAATTGCGCGTCGGCGGTGACGCGGGCCGGCTGTACCGCTGGCGGCGGCACCGGATACAGCCCACAGCCCGGCAACGTCGCGTCCACCACCGAATACCGGCCGGCGTCGTGGCTGCCGAGCGTCACAGCGAGATCGCCGGCAAACGATCCGCCGAGCGCCAGTAGCACCGGCCCCCTATCTGTCCGCAGCTGTCCCTCGGCCGCGGCGGGCAGCCAGGTACTACTGGTCGCGACGGTCACACCCGCCAGCAGCAGTACCGGGAGCGCCCATCGCACCCGCCAGCGACGCACCCGCAACCGCCCGACCAGGCCATCCTGCAACAGCAACCCGACAAACCACGCGAACCCACCGCCGACAAGGAGCAGCGCATCCGGGCGTGCCGTCGGGAATGCCTGCCGCAGCAGCCAGAACACCGGAAGATGCAGCAGCAGCAGCGGATAGGCCATCCGGCCCAGTTCCACCGGTCCGCCGCGGGCGAGCAGCCACTCGATCGGGCCGTGGCGAAACGACACGACCTGCCGATCGACGGTCGCCAACAGGAGCGCGGCGCCGCCGGCGGCTGCGCTCGGCCCGGCACCCCGTAGCCAGTCGGCAGGATGCGCCGTGGCGATCAACGCATCGGCGACCAGCACGGCCACGCCGATCACCCCGCCGATCGTGGCCCACCAGACTCCGCGGGCCGGTCGAGCCCGCTGGAACTCAGCTAGGGCAGCTGAGTCCGGAGCAACTGAGTCCGGAGCAGCTGAGTCCGGGGCGCCCGAAACAGAGGCGCCCGAAACAGGGACGCCCGACCCGGCCCGGGTCCGCGCCGCGACGACCAACCCGGCCGCGGCGGCACCCAGCAACCATTCGGCTACCCGCACATGGCTGCCCAATGCCAGCTCGGCGAGATCTGCACCCGCCGCCGCCCGCAACGGACCGACCAGACAGGCCACCGCGGCAAGCAGCAGACATGCCGACGCGGTCAGCCACGCTGTGCGTATCGCCGCGTCGGGTGGGGCGGAGCGTCCACCGATCCTTCGGGCAAACCACCGTATGCAGCCCAGCAATATCGGCCATAGTAGGGCGAACTGCTCGATAAGACTCAGTAACCAAATGGTCCCCAACGGGTCGATCTGGCCGGGGCGGTCCGCGTACCAGTCACCGTGTGAGGCGATGATTTGAGCCCGCACCACGAACAGGTCACACCAGTTCCCGAGTTGCGCAAGACCGGCGACAGCTGCCATCGCGAGGCGACGGGCCTCCTCCGGCGGGCTGAACAACGCGGCCAAGCCCAACGTGACGGCCAGGGTGAACAGCGCGAGCGGAACACGATGCTTGAAATGGTCGCGGTACCAGATGTCCAGCCGCATCCGGCCGTCCAGCCGGGACGATGCGGCGTCCAGCAGGGCACGGGTCGTCAGGTAGCCGCTGACCGCCAGCACCAGGTTCGCGCCCAGCAACTCCGCGCGGAATCCGCCGGTGCTCGCCAGCATCACGGCGAGCACGGCCAGGCCGGACACACCGGTCACGGCCCGGGACGGGGACGGGCTCAGCGGCTCTCCCCCCAGGCCGAGAAGCAGTCCCGGATCGCCTGCTCAGCCGGGCGGCCGACAAATGACTCGTGCCGGTCCCGCAACGGGTCCGCGGTGGCCGGGTTGACGTGAAAATCCACCCGCCACCAGTAGAGACCGGCCAGGGCACGCTCACGGGCCACCTGGCACGCGGCGACGAACCAGCGTCGCTGGAGCTCGGGAATCACGGGCATACCATCGATCTGCGGATTAGCCGGGTGCCGGTAGATGCCGGGCTGAGCGGCTGCCCCCACCTCATACAGGATCACCTGCGGCATGACGCCCGGCCCCTTCTGGCTCAACCACTTGTTCCAAGCGGTGGCCAACTCCACCACCGAGGCGTTGTCACCCAACGGAAGCTCCGGATAGGCGTCCACGCCGACGCGATCCACCGGCATCCGGACCCGGGTGTGAACGAACACGTCCCAGTTGAACGCGTACGCGATCTCACCGGTGAACACCGTTCGGGTATACGCGGCCAGATTCCCCCAGCGCGGGTCGCCCTCCAGCGAGTTGAGTTCGGTACCGAGTACGACCGTGCTGACGTGGTGTTGTTCGGCCAGCGTCAGATAGGGAGCCAGGAAGCCACGATACGAGGCGAACCAGGCATCCCTGCTGGTCGGGGTGATGGTACCGCGCCAATCCCGTGGATTGGCCGCGACCAGGGACTTCTCATCGAGGGTCGGGCGCAGGGTGATCCGGAGTCCCGCCCGCGTCGCCTCGTCCAGGAGAATACCGAGCCGTTCCGGTGCAGGCGTACCCCGGGCACCGCGAACCGTACTGGACCTGACCGCATCCGTGAAGAACGGAAAGGAGATGCTTATCGCGTTGGCATCCAGGTCCACGATGTAGTCGACGAGCCGCACCACCTTCAGATCCACCGTCTGAACGGACTCGTCGGGGTTGTCATCCCAGTAGATCTGTACGCCGAGTTCGGGCCGGCCCGGCCGCCAGGGAAAGGCGATCCGAGGGCCCGGGACGGCGGCTGGGACGTCCGCATTCCCGGCCGCGGCAGCCAGTGTCGCCGGCCGGAACGAGGGAGTGCGGTCGGCGGGCGCAGGCGCACAAGCGCTCGCCACCGTGAGCCCGACCAGTACGACAAGCAGCGCCACCACAGCGCGCACCTTGGCCGCGACAATCACATCGGCTTCGCGATCACGGTGAAGGTCGATTCGCCGTTGCGCAGAAAACGCACCAGCCCCCGGAGCACCGCCACCGCCTCCAGCAGGGAGAACACCGGCATGAGAAGCAACAGGCAGACAGGCTCCCACGGCCGGCGCCGGCGCTGCGCCGAGGCCAGCGCGTTAATCTTCATTCCCTCCCAGTACAACCAGACGCTGTAAGCCATGTTGAGCGCCCATATCGGCAGAACCACGGCGCTGGCCGGCGAGGTGTCGGTATCGCCGAGAAGGGCGCCGATCAATATGATCAAACCGAGATGCTGGATCGGCCCGGACGCCCATATCACGACATTGTGCAGAAGGAGCAACCGGCGGCGCAGCGGGATGGAGCGCTTGGCCGAAAGCATGAACAGGCCCCAGGCCCACCGTTCTCGTTGGCGAACGAAGTCGGCCACGCTTGCCGGTGAGGCACCGTAGGAGCGGCCTGGGAACCAGTCACTGCGCCGTGGGTACCGGTCACAGAAACGCAGCGCGAATTCGGCGTCCTCGACGATGGACTGGGAGCCGAAGTCCCAACCGATCTCGGCCTCGATGGAGGCTCGCACCAGCAGTAGCTCCCCGTGGAGCCCGGCGCGCGGCATGCCACGACCGGTGGTGGCCGCGAACATGCTGATGTCACAACCGGGCCGGACAGCGTCGGCCAACCAGAGCAGCGGGTTCACCGCATGTTCCCGGGGATAGCTGAGAACACCCTGGGCGAGATGCCGGGCGTTCTCGCCAGCCAGCCACTGCGCGTTGATGAACCGGGCCACGGCCTCGGTGGTGTCGGGACCGACACCGGTGTCGTCGTCCATGTGCAGCACCCACACGTCATCACGGGCCTCGCCCTCGGCGCAGCGGACCTCGTTGACGTAGTGGTTCGCGCGGGCTTTGAATCGGGTGCCGTTGGGCGTGCGGTAACCGCGCGGTACCGTGATGATCCGGATTCGTGGCGTCACCGCAGCCAGCCTGGCGATCTGTTCGCGGGCCTCGCACCCCTCCTCGATCACCACGTCCACCCGCAGGTTCGGGAAGTATTCGGGTAGATAGCGGCAGAACGAGGCAACCGCCCGTTCCAGGGCGGGATAGGTGTCGTGCCGCCCGATGGTGGGGACGACCACCACAAGCAGGTCATAAACCATAGCCGCGGTAGGTGGCAGCCGCCGGTCCCGACGGAGACGGGCCGTCGTGAGCAGACCGCCGGACAGGCCCAGGATCGTGCCGCTGACGGGCACAGTCCAGACCACGGTGGCGATCCAACCGAGGAAGCCGAAACCGGAATCGCGGGCCCAGGCCCACCACCCGAAGACGGAAAAGATCAAAAAGACGATCAGGAACACGGCGTAACCAGGCCGCCATGACCGTTGCCGCTCCCGAGGCAGCGTAAGCGGAGTCGTCTCGGGTTCAGACCAACTCGGCTCGGGTTCAGACCAGCTCGGCTCGGGTTCAGACCAGCTCGGCTCGGACTGAAGCGGAGTCGTCCCCGGCTCGTCGGGATAGGTCAATAACGGGGATACTCGGTACATGACCAACTGATGAGACGTCGTCACCCGACTCCCCCCGAACGTGAGACCAATCACGGCCTTCGGAGAATACGCCCCTAAGACCGGACACGTCGCATTGGCCATCCCGCCGGCCATGGGCGGCTCCCCCACCAGCCGTCTTCACGTCCTGTTACTGCGGATGGCCCTCATAGCAGCTCATGACCGCTCATAGCCGGCGGACATCCGCTCGGCATGGTCCGCGAGAAGGGCTGCGGTAGTCGACGGGTAGACCACACGAAGGCCGTCATAGTCGGCATATTGGGATCCATCGTCATTGCGACCGGTGAGGATCCAGAAGTTGTCGCCGTCGCCGTCGAACCGCTCGACCGCGTCCGTCCAGGCCCGGTAGATCGTATTGCGGGTGGTCTCGTCAGCTCGCCAGCCGAACTCCTCGAGCACCGCCGGCTTCTTGGCCCTGCGGGCGTCGCGGATATGGTCGCGGATCCACTGAATACCCCAGTCCGTGGTCATATTGCCCCAGCGTTGCGGGTACAGGTGAAACGTACCGTAGTCCACGGCGGGCAAGGCGATGATCCGGCGCCAGGCCACCCCTTCATGATCGGAATATGGGTGGGACGGCTCGTCGGCCCGACCGTAGAAGCCCTCATCGCCCACGGCGACCAGCTGGCGTGGCGCCAGTCCCTTGACATAGCGGCTCATCTCCTCGGCCCAGGCAACCAGCGTGTCACCAGATGTGTCGGACGGGCAGCGAGGCTCGTTCGCCAGCTCCCACGCCATAATTGTCGGGTCGGCGTCGTACCGCGCCCCGGTGTACCGGTTCCGCCGGCCGATCACATGCCCTACCCATGCCTGGTAGCAGGCCCTGATGTCACGGCGCCGGAAGAAGTCGTCGTGCTCGGCCGCGAACCAGGTGGCGTATTGCGGTATCCCGCCGAATTCGCTCCAGTTGTTCGTCAGCACGATCACGAGGCGGAGCCCGAGCTGGCCGGCTCTGAAGACGGCGTGGTCCAGGTGCTCGAAACCGTCCTCGTCATAGGTGAAGGGCGCCGGCTGGAGCACGACCCCGTCGGCCGCGGAACCGTCGAGGAAACCCCAGCAGCGCACCACCCGCAGCCCCATCGACCGGGCGTCCGTGAGCACGCAGTCGGTCATGTGGCGACCCTTGTAGTGGAGGTAGTAGTTGTTCGTGCCACCGAAGCGGAACCGGCGGCCGTCGAGGGTGAAGCCGCTACGGCTCACGGTGACGAACGCGCGGGAGCCATACCCACCTGCCGCCGGGCCGGCCGAGGCCGGTCCAGCCTGCGGCCCCGTTCGATCATGACCCATGGCGACCTCCTGCTGTCGGGCCGGGGGTTCGGTCCCGGCGGTAGACACGCCCCGCCAGGGCCGCGGCGCGCCAACCGCGGACGCGCGCAGGCCGGCGTCGCGGGTCACGACCGATAAGGATGCGGACGACCTCGGGAAACAGCAGACTTCCATAGACGAACAGCGGCGCCGGATCCGCTGATACCGGCGTCAACCGGGTGGCGCCGGCCACGGACGCTTGGGATGGACGGACATTGGCAGGCTGCATCGACGATCTCTCCGACGGCAGCGGGACGGGGATGACAGCCATGGTGAACGATCGTCGCGATGGCGGCCCACCGATCTCCGGCGGGCTTGGCGCACAGGCACCGACGTGCGAATGACCGGACGTTCGTCCGCGGATGTGCGCCCGCCAGGGCGCCAGCCGTGGCGGTTGGGCCTGCGCCGGCAGTGGCCGAGCGCCACCGACGTCCGCCAGGTCGGGTCGGAGCCGGACTACCGTTTCACGCTGGCCAACGAACGGACATTTCTCGCCTGGATCCGAACCGCGCTGGCGCTGTTGGCAGGCGGCGTCGCGGTCGTGCAGGTCGTGCCGGACTTCGGTTTCCCGGGCAGCCGTCACGTCCTCGGCGTCACGCTCGTCATCATGAGCATCGTCATCTCCGCGACCAGCTATCGGCACTGGGCGGACGTGGAACGCGCCCTGCGGCTCGGGCGCCCCCTGCCCCCGTCGCCGTTACCCCGCCTGCTGGGTGTCGTGCTCACATTGGTGAGTCTGATCGCCCTGGCATCCATCCTGTACAGCTCCGGAGGTGCAGGTCGATGACCCGGCCCGCCGTCGGGCACCCCGACGAGATACCCGACCCGGGGCTGCAGAGCGAACGCACCTACCTCGCCTGGCAGCGCACCGGCCTGTCCTTCGCCACCGTCGGCGTGTTTCTCGTGCACGCAACACGCCATCTGGACCATCTGGGCACGCCTGGCCGCCTGGGCGCCGGGCTTCCCGGGATCCTGGGGCTGACCACCGGCGCAGTGATCATACTGCGTGGACTCCTGCGCTACCGGCAAACCGTCGCAGGTGCAGGTACAGGCACGCCGGGCGTATCGGCGCCGACCGCTGTCGCCGCGGTCGCCGCCGCCGCGAGCCTGGTCGCCGTCGGCGGACTCCTCGTCCTGCTGGCAGGCTCCTTTTAGCGCCCGCGCGACCCGGCGCCGATCACGTCGCCGCGCTTTCACACGCCGGTCACACAGCTCGATCGTTCGATTCGCACGACCGTGCGGTCCGATGGAGGGACGATTTCGGTGAAAGGACGGTGCCGATGATGCGCGGTACACCGATGGGGACCAGAATGCGCTGGGCGGTCCGGCACGGCGCAGCGCGGGCGGTGATACGCACGGCCCAGCGCCGGGGTGATCAGCACACGCTCCTACTCACCGATCCGACGCTTCGTGCCGACCCGTTCCCGCTGTATGACGAGATGCGCTCGCAGGGCGCCTTCGTATCCGGACGGTTGGCAATGATGACTGTAAGCCACCAGGCCGCGGCCGCTGTCCTGCGCGGTGAGCAGTTCCGGGTCGGGTTCGACGGCTCGGCGCTTCCCCGACTCCTGCGCATGGTGTGGGCCGCATCCCGCGATGAAAGGGTCAACGGCCCGCTCAACCCGCCGTCGTTGCTCGCCGTCGACCCGCCCGACCACACTCGCTATCGCAAACTCGTGTCGAAGGTGTTCACGCCCCGAGCGATCGAGAACCTGCGTGGACGTATCGAGGAAACCGCCGACGAACTCCTCGACGACATGGCGGGCGCGGCCGGGGTCGACCTCGTCGGCCGCTACGCCAGCCTGTTGCCGGTCACGGTGATAGCCGAAATCCTCGGCATTCCGGCCGATATGCGCGCACAGTTGCTGGCCTGGGGCACCGCGGCGGCACCGAGTCTCGACATCGGCCTGTCCTACCCGGAGTACCGGCATGCGGAGAATGCGCTCCGGGATATCAACACCTGGCTGCACGGGCATTTCGAACGCCTGCGCCGCAACCCGGGCGACAATCTGCTCAGCGAGCTGGTCCTCGCCGTCGACGAAGGCCAGCGACTGAACGAGACGGAATTGACCGCGACCGCACAACTACTGCTTGCAGCAGGCTTCGAGACGACCGCCAACCTGCTCGGAAACGGCGCCGTCCTGCTGCTGAATCACCCCGAGCAACGGATGCTCCTGCGCGATGACCCGGGCCTGTGGCCCAACGCCGTCGAGGAGATCCTGCGGTATGAATCACCAGTACAGATCGCCGCCCGATTCGCCCATGCGGATACCGAGATCTGCGGTGTTCCGATACAGGCCGACCAACTGGTGGCCGTCTTTCTCGGCGGCGTCAACCGGGACCCGGCCGTTTTCACCGATCCCCACTCTTTCGACATCCGGCGAGCCAACGCCCGAGAACATCTGGCCTTCTCCAACGGCATCCACTACTGTCTCGGTGCCGCGCTCGCCCGCATCGAAGGTGAGATCGGGCTTCGTAAGCTGTTCGAGCGCTATCCGGAACTGGCGTTCGCCGACGAGCCACGCCGACGGCAGACCCGGGTCCTGCGCGGGTACGCGGCGATACCGGTTACCCCGGAGAGCAGAACTCACCCGCCCGTCGGCGCCACGGACAACTGACCGTGCGCACACGTCAGTCACGAAGGTGGATGGCACACCGGCTCTCAGGCGAAGCGCCCCTGGCCCCGGCCTTCTTCCGCGGTCGCTTCGGTACGCGCATGTGAACGGGTCGCTTCGGCAACTGCGGGGGTGCCGAACCCAGTGGACGGGAACATGTCCACAGCGGCAAGCTCGCGCCGGACACCCCGCATCCGGGTAGCCATTGCGATCTTCGTCAGTCCGGTGGCCAGTGCCGCAAGGCCCACCCAGAGAACCAGCAGGGTGAGGGAGCGGTTCGGGTAGGCGGCGGCCCAGAAGGCAACTCCGATCTCGAACATGCCGACGATCAGCGGCATCCACCACTGTGCGGTTCCGCGAACGTCCGCGACTTGCGCTCCGTGACGCTCCGCGGCACGAAGCTCCGTACCACGAAGCTCTTCTGTGGGAAGCCCTGTCGTGCGAAGCTCGGCACGGCGCGCGACGAAAGCGTTCACAACATCGTAGATACCCTTGCCCAACAGATACCAGGCTACGATCCGGGCCACCACCGTGAAAGTCGGATCCGGCCAGGCCAGCGCGACTACGCCACCGGCGACACAGAGCACGGCGAGCAGGGCATGTGACCAGCGCCAGTCCCGTGCCGTCGCAGTCGTAGCGATCATCTCACTCACAGCACTGACAAGCAGGACAACACCCAGCAGTACCGCGATGGACCGTTCGGTCGTCAGGTCGAACTGGAGTATCGCCAGGGCGAACACGACCCAGGCGATCCCCGCAGCGAGGACGAGCCACCACGGAACGCCTCCAGCGCGTTCACCGTTTCGGTGCGCCGGTGCTGTTGCGGCACTCACGACTGATCTCCCATCTCGCGGCCTGACCGAAAACCGTTCTCAGAGCCTGTTTGGGATCTTGACTTCCTCGAGGTCCAGACGCCGTGATGCCCGTATTCGGGCAGCTCATTCCTGTCGCGGCAAAGAATCATTTCGGCCGCGCCGAAACGGACGATCCGGATTGGTTGGTATACAGTGGATGAAATGTTGATATACCACCGGCCAACGATTACTCCGAAATGATGTCGATCAGCCTGGACCAATGCATGGAATGTACTGGTCCAGGTCCCGCGATGCCAGCCAGCAGGGGCTTATCCAGCAGGGGCTAGGCCTTCCGGCCGACCCCGCAGTACCCGTCGACCGGGGCGGGCAGGCTACCGTCCGGAGTGGGTTCGGGCCGCCAGTGGGTGTGTGACACCACTCCCGGTTCAATAAGTTCAAGCCCGTCGAATCGGCAGGCGATCTGCTCAGGGGTCCGCAGGATGTACGGGACCGCGCCGGTCTCGTTGTAATCGTCCTGGGCCTCGTCGAACCCGGTGTCGCCGTCCGGACGGGTGCCGTCGTAGGTCGCCAGATAGCTGCCCGACGGCAGCGCGTCCAGCATCCGCTTCACGAGGGACAGCACCTCGTCGTCGTCGACGATGTGGCCGAGGATCCCCATCAGCATCAGCGCGACCGGCTGGTCGAAGTTCAGCGTGCGCGCCGCACCGGCCAGGATGGTGTCGGGATCCCGCAGATCTGCGTCGAGGTAGTCCGTGACTCCGTCAGGAGAGCTGACCAGCAGCGCGCGGGCGTGGACCAGTACCAGAGGATCGTTGTCGACATAGACGATCCGGGAGTCCGGAGCGACCCGCTGGGCGACCTCATGGGTGTTGTTAGCCGTGGGCAGGCCCGTGCCGATGTCGAGGAACTGCCGGACACCCGCCTCACCGGCCAGGTAGGCGACCGCACGGGAAAGAAAACCCCGGGACGCACGGGCCAGTTCGCCGATACCCGGGAAGACCTTGACGTATTCATCGCCGGCGGCCCGGTCCACCGGATAACAGTCCTTGCCGCCCAGCCAATAATTCCAGATCCGGGCGGAATGCGGTACGGAGGTGTCGATCCTCGACCACGGGTCTTGCTCGGACGACTCGTCGCCTGCCATGGGGGCGGTCTCCTGGTATGCGTAATGTCTGCTGTCGTTCCATACCGTACCGCCACAACCAGGATCTGCCCACCTCACCCGGCCAGTCCCGGCGAAATGGTGCCCGACGATAGGAACGCCCCGCGACGCCGCGTCCCCTATTGCCGGTCGCTCTTAACGCTGCAACGCGCTCTGCTGCCCCGAGACGTCCCGGCCGTGGAGGGCTTGGAACTGACATGGCGCTATCAACCCAGCACCGTCAGCACCGAAGCGGACGGCGACTGGTTCGACGTCATCGTGCTGCCCACCGGCCGGATAGCCCTGGTCATCGGGGACGTAATGGGCCGCGGTCTGGGCGCCGCCACCGAGACCGTGACCCTTGCCAACGCCGGTCATCTCCCCCCAGCGCTGCGCCACCCCGACGGAACCGTCGAACTCATCGGTGACACCCACGGCATCATGCTCGGCGTCGGCGACCAGAAGCTCACCAAAACCCGCTGCCGGTTCCCTGCCGGCTCCACCCTCGCGCTGTACACCGACGGGCTCGTCGAATCCCCCACGGTCGGCATCGGCGACGGCTGCCAACGTCTGCTGGACACCCTGGCCGACACCGTCGACCTGCCCACCATCGCCAACCTGCCGACTACCGCCAACCGCTTGCTGCGTCTCATCGACCGAGGCAACGGGTTCGACGACGACGTCGCTCTGCTCCTCGCTCGCGCCAACCCGTGCTCGCATGGGTCGTGATCGGCCCGGACGATCTGTCTCTGCAACCTGATCCGGCACGGTACCATCACCCTGTGCACCAGAAACATCACGGATGGGGTACCCGATTGCGTACCGGCGGTGAATGATGCGATCCAGGATGCGGCCACCCGCCTGTCGGTCGGGAGCGCCGGGCTTGTCCATCCTTCCTGGGCACTTCCCACGTTACTTGCAACCGTCGCCCCTAGTTACAAGTAACCGACCACTTCTCTTGTAATCTTGAAGCCATGGATCCTGCGAGGTATAAAGCGACCGGCTGGGGACGCGCTGTGTCCACCGGCGGCAGGCACGGCTACGTCGCATACATGCCAGCTCCCCTCCCGCACACCATTCCTCTCGATCTTCCTACCGTGGGTCAGCTGAGTCTTGCGGAGCGGGCTGTCGGCCGACTGGCTGGCGCCGGACGACTCCTGCCGAACCCGCACCTGTTCCTCGCGTCCTACCTGACCGAGGAGGCGCTGGCCAGTTCCAGGATGGAGGGCACCCAGGCGTCGCTGACGGAGTTGTTCGACGCAGCGGCGCTTGGCGAGACCCCCAGCATCGACGTACGTGAAGTGCAGAACTACGTGCATGCGCTGGAGCACGGCCTCGCCCGACTACCGGACCTGCCGGTCAGTAAGCGCCTCCTGTGCGAGATGCACAGGCTTCTGCTCGTGGGTGTTCGAGGGCAGGAGAAGACACCTGGCGAATTCCGGCGTTCGCAAAACTGGATCGGGTCGCCGGACAATCGACCCGAAACGGCGTTGTTCGTGCCGCCCACGGTGGAAAACATGTGGCCGGCACTCGACGACTGGGAGAAGTACGTCCACGAGGCGCGGCCTGAGCTTCCGCTGCTGGTCCGTACAGCACTACTTCACTACCAGTTCGAAACGATCCATCCTTTCCTCGACGGCAACGGTCGCCTCGGCCGGCTTTTCATCGTCCTGTACCTCGTCGAACAGGGTCTGCTGCCCGCGCCGCTGCTGCCGTTGTCCGCACAGCTGGAACGTACGAAGAGCCTCTACATTGAACACCTTCAGGGAGTACGTGAACGCGGTGACGTGCAGGGCTGGCTCCGCTTCTTCCTCTCCGCCGTGGCGGATCAGGCGAACCGGTCCGTAGAACGAGCCGAGAGAATGACCGATCTGCGTGAGCGCTACCGGTCAAAACTGCGTGGGAACCGCAGCAGGGCAGGAGAGGTAGTGGACCTTCTCTTCGGAAATCCGGTCCTCACCACTCGGTTTGTCGTCTCCCATCTTGGCGTGACATCACAGGGCGCCTCGCACCTGTTGCGGCAACTCACCGAGCTCGGCGTCCTTCGTGAGGACGGCGACGGCCGGCGCGGTGTCCGCGCTCGTTGGTACGCGGACGAAGTCCTCGAAGTGCTCGAGCTGTGACAGGAGCGGGTCGTTCGGTGGCCACTCGACCCCGCGCGCTGCGCTGATCTATCAGCGTGCCAGCGGGGAGCGGGCGTCCGAAGTCGCCCGGGGAATGTCGGCCCGCCTGGCAAAGGGTGACCCCCGGCCGCGCCGGTCCTGATGGCACATCCGCCGCTACTGGCACGCCAATGGCACAAGAGGCCCCAACCGTAGGAACGTCGGGGTTCCAGGGGGCTCGGCCCCCTGGGCAGATATGGCGAAACGACCTGGTCAGACCGTGTCTGACAGAACCCACCCCGAGTGGAGCGGGCGACGGGAATCGAACCCGCGTTGCAAGCTTGGGAAGCTCGTGTTCTGCCTCTGAACTACGCCCGCGTAGTACGTACAGCATCCTACAGGCCGCCCCGGTCGCGGCGCGGGCAGGCCCCGCCCGTGCCGGTATGCGTCGCCGGGCCCGTGTGGGGTTCGAGGCGACCCGCGTGCGGTTCAAGGTCGACAGGGTGACGACACGTGATGAACCACCACAGCGGCGACCCGACGCGAGATAGGTAGATCATATGACTACTCTCCGGAGTCAATGCGCTACGTGAGCGCAACCCCGGGGAGGAACAGGTGCGATTTCGCAAGACGCTCGTCGCGCTGGCGACCGGAGTCCTTGTCGTCGGCGGCACGACATCCGCCACCGCCGAGGACATCGCAATCACCAGCGGCCTGCCAGTGGTGTCGATCACACCGCTCGACCAGTGCTCCACAGCCGACTTCGACAACGATCGCCGCCTCGGACCGGCGAACCTCCCGCTCTTCGACGCGGTGGGCAAGATGCTCTTCTTCTATGACAGGAGCGGCGGTCAGCCCACGCAGCAGTTCCTGGACACCTGGTGGGATCCTTCCGTCCAAACGCCATTCGGTCTCGGAAACTGGGTATATCCTGCAAATTCCGGATATTATATTAATCCGAATGGTACGCCTGTACGAATGGTGACAACGCTGGCTCCAGGGCAGGAAATCGACCGGTTCGGCGGGACGGGCGGCAACTTCCTCTCCCCCGAGGGAACGCGGTACGCCGACCGGTCCCTCCCGCCCTCCAACCTGGACTCCACTACGGACCCGGGTGGCTGCGACTACCACGTCTACCGGGTATTGAAGGAGTTTCACGTCTACTCCGGAGCGATTCGCCCGTGGTTCGACCAGCCCGGCAACGGTCGGCAGTACCAGCTGGTGTGTTCCCTCATCCCAGCGTCGCAGGGCTGCGACCCGACGACCGATGCCCTGCCCGTCCAGTGGCTCCTCGACAACCAGTACCTGGCGGAGGTACCCCCGGAGGACATGTAGGTCGAGGTGACCGCCGCGGCAACCGCAGCAAGCGGTAGCGTGCTCGAACGTGCTGCTGTCTGACGGGGACATCCGAGCGGAGATCGTCTCGGGCCGTGTATGCCTGGACCCCTACGATCCGGCGCTCGTCCAGCCGAGCAGCGTCGATCTGCGGCTCGACCGGTGGTTCCGGGTGTTCCAGAACCACCGGTACAGCCACATCGACCCCGCCATCGAGCAGGAGGACCTCACCGACCTCATCGCGCCGGACGACGACGAGCCGTTCGTCCTGCATCCCGGCGAGTTCGTGCTCGGCTCCACGCTGGAGATCATCACCCTGCCCGACGATCTCGCCGGCCGGCTGGAGGGCAAGTCCAGCCTCGGACGCCTGGGCCTGCTCACCCACTCCACCGCCGGTTTCATCGACCCCGGCTTCTCCGGCCACGTCACCCTTGAGCTGTCGAACGTCGCAACCTTGCCGATCAAACTCTGGCCGGGGATGAAGATCGGCCAGCTCTGTCTGTTCCGGCTCTCCTCCCCGGCCACCCACCCCTACGGCTCTGCCGTCTACGGTTCCCGCTACCAGGGTCAACGCGGCCCGACGCCGTCCCGCGCGTACCGTGACTTCACCCGTTCGGCGATGCCACCGGGCGACCGCGACCCGACACCGCCGTAACCGCAGGACGGTCGCAAACCCAGGCGGTCAACGAGTCAGACGTTCAACGAGTCAGACGTTCAACGAGTCAGACGTTCAGAGATCCCGAAATCGGTACGGAAAAGCTCCGGTTCCCGCCCGGGTGGCTGGAGCGGCCGGGGCCGGGCCGGGGTGGCAGGCACATCACGGCACACCGGACCCGCCATCGACACCTCGAGAGCTTCACCATGATGCAGGATGGTGATCGGGTCGCCCCGCAGCAGTACATAGCATGCGATGGCGTCGGTGACCTCGACCCGCAGCCGCCGTCCCCGTGGACACACGATGAACGCGAGCCTGCTGATCCCCTCCGGCAGCCGGGGCGCGAACGACAGGGTGGCCGGGTTGGCCGTTCCCGAGTTTCCCGTTCCCGAGTTGACGGGTCCAGGGTAGTCACGCAACCCGCCGAACCCCTCGACCAGCGCGATCCAGCTGCCGGCCAGGGACGCCATATGCAAGCCGTCGAGAGCTCGGCCGTGCAGGTCGCGCAGGTCGATCAGGGCAGCTTCGCGCAGGTAGTCATGGGCAAGCCCGAGATGACCGACCTCGGCCGCCAACACCGCCTGGGCCGATGAGGACAACGAAGAATCACGAACGGTAAGCGCCTCGTAGTAGGCGAAGTTGCGAGCCTTCTGCTCGTCGGTGAACGACTCCCCCCGGCGTTGCATCGCCAACACCAGATCTGCCTGCTTCACCACCTGTTTACGGTACAGGTCGAAATACGGGAAGTGCAGGAGGAGCGGATACTGGTCAGGACGCGTCTGCTCGAAATCCCATACCTGGTGGCGGGTGAACCCAGCAGACTGGGGGTGTACGCCAAGCTTTTCATCGAAGGGGATGCACATGTTCGCGGCAGCGTCCCGCCAGGACGCTGCCTCCTCGGCATTCACGCCCAGTTCGTGCGCCTTCTCCGGATGCCGCCGGACCGCATTCGCCGCCTCTACCAGGTTCTGTTGGGCCATCACATTGGTATAGACGTTGTTGTCGACGACCGCACTGTACTCGTCCGGCCCGGTGACTCCGTCGATGTTGAAGGCGCCATCCAGGTCATGGTGGCCGAGCGACCGCCAGAGCCGGGCCGTTTCGACCAGGAGTTCCAAACCGATCTCGCGTTCGAATACGTCGTCGCCGGTGACGCGGACATGACGCACGACCGCGTCCGCTATATCCGCATTGATATGGAACGCCGCCGTACCGGCCGGCCAGTATCCGGAACACTCCTCTCCGTGAATGGTTCGCCACGGGAAGGCCGCCCCGGAGAGGCCGAGCAGGTGTGCTCGTTCCCGGGCCATGGGCAAGGTCGCCTGCCGCCACCGCAGCGCGTCCGCCGCCGCGTTCGGCACGGTGTAGGTGAGCACCGGAAGCACATAGCTTTCAGAATCCCAGAACGTGTGGCCATCATACCCTGGACCGGTGAGGCCTTTCGCCGGAATCGGCCGACGCTCGGCCCGCGCACTCGCGGACAGGACGTGGAACAGGGCGAAACGAACGGCCTGCTGCACCTCGGCATCACCGTCGACCTCGACGTCCGCACGTGCCCAGAAGTCGTCAAGATAGGTCCGCTGCTCGGCGAGCAGCCCCTTCCAGCCGGTCTGGCGGGCGGCGGTCAGCGCGGCCGCGGCCTGGTCGCGCAGGGCCGGTAGGGAACGCTGTACCGACCATCCATAGGCGATGAACTTGATAAACCGCAACTTCTGACCTGGATCCAGCAAGGTGGTGATCGTCACCCGGCACGAGTCGGCATCACTCTCAGCGGTCACCCCCGTCGCCGACCGCCGGTCGATGACATGATCCATGGCGGCGGCGACCCGGATGCCGCTGTGCCGCGTCCGGTGCACCAACTCGGCATGCGAACCGTGGCTGCCGTTCCACTCCGCCACCAGCGGAGCCTCCAGTACGGCGGCGGCCCGCGGGTCCGCGGACTGCCTCGGCAACTGCTCGTTGGCGACCAGTTCAGACTGCACGACCAGCCGGGCCGAGGCTTCGAGTGGCTCGACCTCATAACAGATCGCAGCCATGGCCCGCTGGACGAAGGAGACCAACCGCACTGATGACAGGCGGACCGCCTGGCCCGCCGGTGACACCCATTCGGCCGTACGGCTCAGCACGCCCCGGCGGAAATCCAGGATCCGTTCGTGGGACCGCAGGTCCCCGTACCGGACGTCAAAAGGTTCGTCATCGACCAACAGACGGATGAGCTTTCCATTGGTAACATTGATCATTGTCTGGCCGGACTCCGGGTAGCCGTAACCGGCTTCCGCGTAGGGCAACGGCCGCAGCTCGTGGACGGAGTTGAGATAGGTGCCGGGCAACGCGTGCGGCTCTCCCTCATCCAGATTCGCCCGCAACCCGACATGCCCGTTGGACAGGGCGAACAGCGACTCCGCCCGGGCCAGCCGGTTCGGGTCGAGGCCGCATTCGCGCAGCTGCCATGGATCGACCGGAAACGACATGTCACCGATCACGAGCCGCTCCTGGAGCCGCGCCCGCATGGTCAGGACACTCGTCGGTGTCGAGCAGCTCGCCGAGGTCAGAAATAACGATATCGGCACCATGCGAGCGCAGAGCGTCCGCATGCCCGACCCGGTCTACGCCGACGACGAACCCGAAACCCCCGGCCCGCCCCGCCTCGACCCCTGCGATCGCATCTTCGAATACCGCCGCGCGCGACGGCACCACGCCGAGCGCGCGAGCACCGGCCAGAAAGGTGTCAGGCGCCGGTTTACCTGCCAAATGCTCGCGTTCAGCGACAATACCGTCGATCCGGACAGGTAGCAGCCTATCGATGCCGGCGGCGGCGAGTACCTCCGCACAGTTCGCGCTCGACGATACGACCGCCCGTGGGGCGCCTGCAGTCGCCAGGGCTCGGAGGTAACGTACAGAACCGGGATAGGCGGCAACGCCACCTTCACGGATCATGGTTGTGACGAGTTCGTTCTTGCGTTTGCCCAGGCCATGGGCTGTGTCGGCGGATGGAGGATCGTCCGGGCCGCCCTGCGGTAGCTCGATGTGGCGGGAAGCGAGAAACGACCTGATGCCGTCCGCCCGTGGCTTGCCGTCAACATAGGGGGGATAGTCGTCAGCAACGCTGAACGGAATAAATGGATCACCGGTGCGTTCCGCCCGCCGACGGAGGAATGTGTCGAACATCTCCTTCCAGGCTGCGGCGTGGACGGCGGCCGTCTGCGTCAGCACACCATCCAGGTCGAAAAGGCGTGCCCTGATGTGTTCGGGTAGTCCGAGCATCCGTTCAATCCTCTCGGGAGCGTCGGCGGGGTCGTCCTACCCGGGGACACCCCTGCCTGACCGTTCAGCACGCGAGGTAACGTCCCGCGGGCGGGTCCCACGCGGGCCGGAGCAGGTCTCAGACCGACACCCGTACCCAGCCCCGGCCAGAGGCGGCGCGACTATGACCATCCGTGCCACTGACGGCCACCGGACCTGACGCAGGGAAAGGGGGCACCGTCCGTGACAACCGTCAGCCGCGACAGCCATCCCACGAAGACCACCGCAACCAACCTGCTCGGCGGCGATGGCCACGGGAATCATGGGAGGTCACGGCCGGCACGACCTCAGTTGCCGGCATGGAACCGCTCATGGGTACCGACAGTGGCCGCTGCTCTGGTATTCATCGCTGGACTGACTGACATCGTGTCGGCGGTCACACCGGGGTGGCGCGACCGACTGGACGTGATCCGTCAGATCCTGCCGGGGGCGGCATCGCGCCAAGCCGCCGCCTTCACGGTTGTGGTCGGACTCCTCCTGCTGCTGCTCGCCCGTGGTCTGCGCCGACGCAAACGCCGCGCCTGGCTCGGGGTGGTGACGCTGCTCGGCGCCAGCATCGTCCTGCATGTGATCAAAGGCCTCGACGTCGAAGAAGCGGTCGCGTCGGCGGCGCTGGTCGTCGGGCTGGTGCTGGCCCGGGGTGAGTTCCAGGCCAAGGGTGATCCGACGACCCGGTGGCGGGCGCTGTGGGTCGGGCTGCTGCTCGCCGCGGCCTCGATCACGGTCGGGATGCTCCTGCTGCGGATAGGCGCCGGCCGCCTGCTCGGTCCGCATCCGCTGACCACCCAGTTCACGCACGTCGTCGAGGGTCTGGTCGGCATCCACGGACCGCTTCGGTTCAGCTCCGAGCGGGTCTCCGACCTCGTCACCCGGACCCTGCTCACCATGGGCCTGCTCACCATCGTCACCGTTGTGTACCTGGCGCTACGCCCGCCGGAACCACGCCCGCGGCTGTCCGCCGAGGACATCGAGCGGATGCGCGCGCTGCTCACGCGGCACGGCGACGCCGACTCACTGGGCTACTTCGCCCTACGCGGCGACAAGACCGTCGTCTGGTCGCCGACAGGCAAGGCCTGCGTCGCCTACCGGGTGGTGTCCGGGGTGATGCTCGCCAGCGGCGATCCGCTCGGTGACAACGAAGCATGGCCGGGCGCGATCCGGGAGTTTCTGCGGATTGCTACTGAACACGCATGGATACCAGCAGTCATCGGCTGCTCTGAAACCGGCGGAAAGGCGTGGGAACGGGTTGGCCTGTCCGCGCTGGAATTCGGCGACGAAGCAATCATCGACGTGCGGACCTTCACCCTTGACGGCCGCGACATGCGAAACGTCCGGCAAGCTGTCGGCCGGGTCGAGCGAGCCGGCTACACCTGCCGTGCCCTTCGGATGCGCGACCTGCCCGCTGACGAACGCAAACGGTTGAAGGAGCAGGCCGAGGCGTGGCGTGGGGCGGAGACCGAACGCGGTTTCTCCATGGCGCTCGGCCGGATCGGTGAACCCGGCGACGACAACTGTGTCGTGGTGATGGCCTTTGACCGCAACGTACCCGTCGACGGCGACTCAGGCAGCGCCGACTCGGGCAGCGCCGGCTCGATCAGCGCCGAGAACTGCGACAGGGCGCTGGACGCAAGGAGCGAACCGCGGCTGCGGGCGCTGCTGCACTTCGTCCCCTGGGGACACCGGGGCCTGTCACTGGACATGATGGTGCGCGACCGCGCCGCGGACAACGGACTGAACGACTTCCTGATCGTTTCCGCGGTACGGGCCGCGGCCGGGCTGAACGTGGACCGGCTGTCCTTGAACTTCGCGTTCTTCCGGTCCGCCTTGGAACGCGGCCAGCGACTCGGTGCCGGGCCGGTGACCCGCCGTTTCCGAGGGCTGCTGGTCTTCCTCTCCCGCTGGTTCCAGATCGACAGCCTCTACCGGTTCAACGCGAAGTTCCAACCGCAGTGGTCGCCGCGCTACATCTGCTTTCCGACGAACCGTGACCTGCCTCGCATCGCCCTGGCCATGCTTGAAGCCGAGGCGTTCCTGGTCTGGCCACGGCTCACGATGATCCCGGGCGCACGCCGTGTGGCACAGTTGACCCGCCGCCGCCCATCCTGCTGAGCGGTGAGGCCCGAACGCGGAAAAGCCCGGAACGATGTGAATCGGGTGCTGTCAGCATGACAGCGGATCCACATCGTTCCGGGCGACGTCACATCAGTCGGACCCGGATGGTCCCGCCCCGTCTGTCGA
>NZ_CAUVXG010000001.1:307053-323192 GCF_963555885.1 Protofrankia sp. Cr2 | reverse complement strand
ACCGGCGCGGCTAGTGACCGGGCGAGCAGCTGGGAGACATCGAGGACCTCGACGCCTTCCTTCGCCCCACCCGACTGCTTCTTCTCGGTGACGGCATCGGTCAGCATGACGATGCAGAACGGGCAGGCCGTGGACACGATGTCCGGATCGAGCGCGAGCGCCTCATCCACACGTTCGACGTTGACCCGCTTCCCGATCTTCTCTTCCATCCACATGCGGGCGCCACCGGCGCCACAGCAGAAGCCACGCTCCTTGCAGCGGTGCATCTCCTGGCTGCGCAGGCCCGGAATGCTGTCGAGGATCTCCCGCGGCGGGGTGTAGACCTGGTTGTGCCGCCCGAGGAAACACGGGTCGTGGTAGGTAACGGAGGAGTCCACCGGCTGGACGGGCACGAGCCGTCCGTCCTCGACCAACTTGCCGAGCAGCTGCGTGTGATGGATGACCTCGTACGTCCCACCGAGCGCCGGGTACTCGTTCGCGAGGCTGTTGAAGCAGTGCGGGCAGGTGGCCACGATCTTCTTCGCGGCCGCGGCGTTGAGGACCTCGATGTTGGCCTTGGCCATCTCCTGGTACAGGTACTCGTTGCCGAGCCGCCGGGCCGGATCACCGGTGCACGACTCGCTCGTGCCGAGGATGGCGAACGACACCCCGGCGGTGTGCAGCAGTTCGGCGAACGCCCGGGAGACCTTCTTGGCCCGGTCTTCGATGGCGCCGGCGCAGCCCACCCAGTACAGGTACTCGACATCGTCGGGGATGGCCTCGCCGTCGTCCAGCACGCGGACGTCGAACGCCAGACCCTCGGTCCACTCGGTGCGGACCCGGGCCGAGACACCCCACGGGTTGCCGTTGTTCTCCAGGTTGCGCAGCATCACGCCGGCCTCGCTCGGGAAGGCCGACTCGATCATCACCTGATAGCGGCGCATGTCGATGATGTGGTCGACATGCTCGATGTCGACGGGACACTGCTCGACGCAGGCACCGCAGTTGGTGCAGGACCACAGGACGTCGGGGTCGATGACCCCGCCTTCCTCCTCGGTACCGACGAGCGGCCGATCGGCCTGCGGCTGACCGGGCTCGGGGACCCGCCCGAAGCCCGACTCGGGTACGTGGTGGACGGCGTGCTTCGCCGACGCGTCCGCGGTGCCGGTGGCCGCCGCGGCTCCGGCGCCGGTGCCGGCCGTGGCTTCGTCGCCGTCCCCGGCGCCGTTGGCTGCGAGCAGGTACGGCGCCTTGGCGAAGAGATGGTCACGCAAATCCATGATCAGAAGCTTCGGTGACAGCGGCTTGCCGGTGTTCCAGGCCGGGCACTGACTCTGGCACCGCCCGCACTCCGTGCAGGTGGAGAAGTCGAGCATGGCCTTCCAGGAGAAATCCTCGATCTTGCCGACACCGACGATCGGGTCGTCAGCCTCCATCAGGCTTTCGATGTCAGGAGTGCTGCCGAGCGAGCCGAGCGCCCTGGGCTCGCGCTTGGTGATGACATTGATCGGCGCAAGGAAGATGTGCAGGTGCTTGGAGTAGGCGACCAACACCAGGAAGCCCATGATGATGGCGATGTTGAGCAGCAGGAAGACGGTCTCTATGTGCTCGTTGATCGACGTCGAGAAGGCGTCCAGCGGGCGGCTGACCAGGTACGAGGCAAAGGCCCACCTGGTGTCCCCCTGCGGGTGGGTGCCGGCGTTGAACTGGGCGCCGCGCAGGATCAGCAGGGTGACCATCACCGAAGTGATCATCCCGAGGATGACCCAGGCCGGCCCGGTGTGTGACCCGTAGAACCGCGACTTTCGCTCGAGGCGGGCGGGGGCGTTGCGCAGCCGGATGACCGTGAAGGCCGCCAGCCCCGCCAGGACCGCGACGGTGAAGAAGTCCTCGATGAAGCCGACCACCGCCCAGTGCCCGAACAACGGGATGTGGAAGTGATCGTCGAACAGCGCGCCGAACGCCTCGATCACGGTCAGCATGAGGATCGTGAAGCCCCAGAAGGTGAAGGCATGCGCGATCCCGGGGACCGTCCACTTCAGCAGCTTCCGCTGACCGCCCACCTCGCTGATCTCGCTCCACAGGCGCACGCCGGCTCCGTCGAACCGACCGGGAGCGGGCTGACCCTGGCGGATCAGCCTGAACAACCAGTAGAACCGTCGTCCGGCCACCGCCAGAGCGACAACGGCGATCACTCCACCGATAGCGAGTCTCAACACATCCTCCAGTTACTCCTACCGACGGTGGGAGCGTACTGCTACCAGTCGGTAACTTGCCCGCCGAACCAGACCGACCCCAGCCGGATCGCTGCCTACCGGATCGCCGCCCACCAGACCACGACCTACCGGATCGCCGCCCACCAGACCACGACCTACCGGATCGCCGCCCACCAGACCGCTGCCCACCTTCCTACACACACGGGTCACGCGCAGCCCTAAGGGCGCCTCGGCACCGGCAGAACGCTCCGATCTGGCCTACAGCCATCCAAATTAGATCAAACAGCTATATCATATAGCTGTCTTGTTTCAGGGGCGGACCGGACCAACGTCCCGCCAACCACGGGGAATTTGGACCAATTACTGGGATTCCCTTGTCCTGGCGAGGCCAATGGTTGCAGGATGAGTGCGGCCCGTAACACGCGTGCGCGCTGTCGCGACGACGCTCGGCGCTTGGAAGAGCGGCGATACCAAGGCTCCGGACAATGTCGGCGACCTCACGATCCATGGTGGACACGATGGCGAGTACGATGAAGAGCCTGGGCAGAGGCTCGCTCAGAAGCCCGTTCGGAGGCGACACCCGGGACCGTCCCGGCTATTCCCTCCAGATGGCCTACCAGCGGGCGCGCGAACAGCATGCGCAGATGCGGCGTGAACGCCTCGCGTACACCGTGCCGCGCGCCGCGTTGCGTGCCTTCCCCATCGCGGTCATATTCGCTGTCTTGGTGGCGTCGGGCCTTCGCCTGTCGACATCCATCGCCGTGGGTGTGTTTCTACTGATCGAACTCGGCTGGCCACTGATCGTGATTGGTCGATCATTCGATCCGGTCGCTGAGATCGAGGCGCTGCGCGAAGGCGCCGAGGCCGAACGCAAGACGGCCAGCGCGATCAACCGGCTCCGCCGGTATGGATACGTAATCATGCACGACCGCCGCATCCCCGGTTCCGAGGCGACCATCGGACACCTGCTGGTCGGGCCGGGCGGAGTCATGATGATAAAGAGCGACGCCTCCACCGGCACCGTGCGCTACGCCAAGGACGGGGCCAAGGACGGGGCCAAGGTCGACGGACAGTCGTTGAGTCAGCCGCTTGAGCTCACCAAATGGCTCGGGGACGAGGTTCGCGCCCGAACCCGTACGGCCACACCAATGATCAAGATTCCGGTCACACCGATCCTGGTGATGGTCGAGGCGGGCGTTCTGTGGAGCGACGGAGCGGTCGAAGGTGTCACCCTCATCAGCCTGAAGGATCTTGTGTCCTATGTCCGGGGCCGGCCGGCCCGCCTCAACCCGGCGGAGGTCACCAAGGTCATCGCCGTCGTCCAGCGCCTGTTCCCGACGTACTCGCCCAACGAGCTCGCCGACGCCGTCACCGTCGACCGCGACCAATGGCTCACGTTGATGGATGCGCTGCGCACCATTCGTGAACGCGGTGGTGACGCCACCGACATGCTCGATCGACTGGCGAAGATCGAGAGTGATCTTGCGCGACGTGCCGAACCAAGCGACCGATCCGCCATCCCGACGGCACGTACCAATGGCGACAGCGGGGACGGCGATGGCGACAGCGGCGACGGGGACCTCATCAACGAGCTCACGGCCATGACCGCCCCTTCTCCTGCGCATCTCGCCGACGACCCGCAGGATCCCGGCGGTCCGTTCAGCGCCTGATTCGTCGACACCCCGCTCCTTGATCCACGTTCCCATTGCCGGTCGCTCTTATTGCCGGGCGCTCTCATTCCGCTTGCCTCGGCTGGACCGGCTGGACCGGCTGGACCGGCTGGGCGCTGGCCGGGCCGCTGCGCGCCGCCGTGACCGCTGCCGGTATTCGGATCCCTGGCCTGCCGCTCCCTCGCGACCGCCGCGGCAGCCGCGGCAGCCTGCCGCGACTCGGGAACAGAACCGCCCTCAGGAACCTTGAGTCCTAGCAACTCATGTTTGACGATGGCGCTGCTATCATTAGATTCTGAGTGCGAAGGACTCAACTACTACCCGAGCGGTCCCGGCCGAGCTCTCCAGACAACCGAGTGGCCGGGCCGTCCTGATCCGAGAGGCACACAGACATGGCACGAGCGGTCGGTATCGACCTCGGCACCACGAACTCCGTCGTGAGCGTGCTCGAGGGCGGCGAGCCCACGGTGATCGCCAATGCCGAGGGTTCCCGGACGACCCCGTCCGTCGTCGCCTTCGCCAAGAACGGCGAGGTCCTGGTTGGCGAAGTCGCGAAACGGCAGGCGGTCACGAACGTCGAACGGACCATCCGGTCGGTCAAGCGCCACATGGGCACCGACTGGAAGATGAAGGTCGACACCAAGGACTTCACCCCGCAGCAGATCAGCGCCTTCATCCTCCAGAAGCTCAAGCGGGATGCCGAGTCCTACCTCGGTGAGCCCGTGGCCGATGCGGTCATCACCGTGCCCGCCTATTTCGACGACGCCCAGCGTCAGGCGACGACCGAGGCGGGCACCATCGCCGGTCTCAACGTCCTGCGCATCGTGAACGAGCCCACCGCGGCAGCCCTCGCCTACGGCCTGGACAAGGGCGAGAAGGAGCAGACCATCCTGGTCTTCGACCTCGGTGGCGGCACCTTCGACGTGTCCCTGCTGGAGATCGGTGACGGTGTCGTCGAGGTGAAGTCGACCTCCGGTGACACCCACCTCGGTGGCGACGACTGGGACCAGCGCGTCACCGACCACCTGATCAAAACATTCTCCGGTCAGCACGGCGTCGACCTCGGCAAGGACAAGATGGCCCTGCAGCGCCTGCGGGAAGCCGCCGAGAAGGCCAAGATCGAACTGTCGCAATCCACCCAGACGAGCATCAACCTGCCCTACATCACCGCCTCGGCCGAGGGCCCGCTACACCTGGACGTCGCCCTGACCCGCTCGGAGTTCCAGCGGATGACCTCCGATCTGATCGACCGCTGCAAGCACCCCTTCCAGCAGGCCGTCAAGGACGCCGGGGTCAAGGTCTCCGACATCGACCACGTCGTGCTCGTCGGCGGGTCCACCCGGATGCCGGCCGTCGTCGACCTGGTCCGCGAACTCACCGGCGGTAAGGAGCCGAACAAGGGCGTCAACCCCGACGAGGTCGTCGCCGTGGGCGCATCCCTGCAGGCCGGTGTCCTCAAGGGTGAGGTCAAGGACGTCCTGCTGCTCGACGTCACCCCGCTCTCCCTCGGCATCGAGACCAAGGGCGGAATCATGACCAAGCTCATCGAACGCAACACGACCATCCCCACCAAACGGTCGGAGATCTTCACGACCGCCGAGGACAGCCAGCCCTCCGTCCAGATCCAGGTCTTCCAGGGCGAGCGTGAGATGGCGTCCTACAACAAGAAGCTCGGCATGTTCGAGCTCACCGGCCTGCCGCCGGCGCCCCGCGGCATCCCGCAGATCGAGGTCACCTTCGACATCGACGCCAACGGCATCGTCCACGTCTCCGCGAAGGACCTGGGCACCGGCAAGGAGCAGTCGATGACGATCACCGGCGGCTCGGCGCTGCCCAAGGACGACATCGACAAGATGGTCCGCGACGCCGAGCAGTACGCCGAGGAGGACCGCAAACGCCGCGAGGAGGCCGAGACCCGCAACCAGGGCGAGACCCTCGTGTACACCACCGAGCGGTTCCTGGCCGAGAACGGCGACAATATCGATGCCACGATCAAGGCCGACGTGGAGGAGAAACTGTCCACGCTGCGCGCAGCGGTCGGCGGTACTGACATCGCGGCCATTCGCGAGGCCACCGGCGAGCTCGCCAAGGCCAGCTCCGCGATGGGTCAGTCGCTCTACGCCGATGCGCAGAGCGCAGGCGGTCCAGCCGGCGCGGGCGGTTCGGGCGCGGACGACGACGTCGTGGACGCCGAGATAGTGGACGAGGAGGACAAGAAGTGACGCCGACTCACGGGGATGACTGGACACTCGGCATGTCCACGCCGGACGAGCCCGTGATCGTCCGGGACAAGCGCCGCATTGATCCAGAGAGCGGACAGGTACGCGGGGACGCCATCCGGGTGGAGGCAAAGGCTCCGGGCGATGGCGACGACGCCGCAGCGGCGGCCGCGAGCTCTGCGAGCGTGGGCGCCGCAACCGACGACGGGGAGTTGCTGGAGCCCCTGCGCCAGCAGGTCGTCGAACGCACCGCCGACCTCCAGCGGCTCAAGGCCGAGTTCGACAACTACCGCCGCCGGGTCGAGCGGGACCGCCTGGTCATGGCCGAGCAAGCGACGGCAAAGCTGCTGGCGGTGCTGCTGCCCACCCTCGACGATATCGGCCGGGCACGTGACCATGGCGATCTGGAAGGTCCGTTCAAGGCGGTCGCCGAGTCGCTGGAGAGCGCGCTTGAGACCGCCGGGCTCGAGCGGTTCGGCTCCCAGGGCGACGAGTTCGACCCGCTGATCCACGACGCGCTCATGCACACCTACTCCTCACAGGTGACCCGGTCGACCTGCGTGGACGTCTTCCGCGCCGGCTATCGCCACGCCGGTCGGGTGCTGCGGCCGGCCCAGGTGTCGGTCGCGGAGCCGGCGCCGGATGCGGGCGTGGATGCGGGCGTGGATGCGGGCGCGGAGGCTGACATCAACCAGAGCGTGCGAGACGCGACGGCGGGAAGCACGCCGAATGCGGGAGGCGGCGCGCCGGAAGCCGTCGAGTAGTCGAGAAGTCGATGCCATCCGACCTTTTGCCAGGCAACGTCCGCTTCGAGCGTCGATACACGACATGATGGTGAAAGGAGGGGCGCCGTGAGTGTTCGTGACATGGTCGAAAAGGATTACTACGCCGCTCTCGGCGTCCCCAAGGACGCCTCGGCGATCGATATCAAGAAGGCGTATCGTCGGCTTGCCCTCGAACTGCATCCGGACAAGAACCCCGATGACCCGAAGGCAGAGGCGCGCTTCAAGGAGGTCTCCGAGGCCTACGACGTGCTGTCGGACGAATCCCGGCGCCGGGAGTACGACGAGGCGCGGGCGCTGTTCGCCGCGGGTGGCACCGCCGGCCATCCCACGGGTGGTTACGGCTACCAACCGGGCGGCTTCGGAGCCGGCGGCGCGTTCAACCTGGATGACCTGCTGGGCGGGGCGGGCGCAGGCCCCGGTCCCGGCGGCCTCGGGGGTCTGTTCGACAACCTCTTCCAACGGTCGCCAAGCGGCCGTGGCCCTCGCCGTGGCAGCGACATCGCGGCCGAAGTCACGATCCCGTTCGAGAAGACCCTGACCGGGCTTGAGGCCACCGTCCGCCTGCCGGGCGCCGCGACCTGCGTCACCTGCGTGGGAAGCGGCGCCCGGCCGGGCACGACGCCGCGAACATGCACGACCTGCCGGGGCCTGGGCGTGGTGTCCCGTTCGCAGGGTGGGTTTGCCCTGTCGGAGCCGTGCCGTGACTGCATCGGCAAGGGAACGATCATTGATTCCCCGTGCCCGAGCTGCCTGGGCACGGGACGGCGGGAACGCGAACAGCGGATCCGTATCCCACCAGGGGTCGCGGACGGTCAACGGCTCCGGGTCCGCGGCCGCGGATCGCCGGGTGAACGCGGCGGGCAGTCCGGCGACCTCGAAGTCACCGTCCACGTGCTGGCCCACCCGGTTTTCGGCCGGGAGGGGCACAACCTGACGATCATCTTGCCGGTGACCTTCACCGAAGCCGCGCTGGGTGCATCGGTGAAAGTTCCGACGATCGACGGTGCCCCGCTGACGGTGAAGGTTCCGTCCGGAACGTCGAGCGGGCAGCGCCTGCGGGTTCGGGACCGCGGGGTGCCGCGGGGCAGCCACGGCCACGGTGACCTCATCGTGACGATCGAAGTCACGGTGCCACGGCCCGCTGACCTCTCCCCCAAGGCCCGCACCGCGCTACAGGAGTTCGCACACGCCCATCCCGAAGATCCACGCACATCGCTGATGGCACAGATGGAGGGCCGGCCATGAAACCACGGCCGAGCCGTACGGCCGACCCGCCGCACCCACCGACCGGTCCGCCTGCGGCACCCCGGCCCGGCCCCGGACCGGCGCACGACGACGACACTCCCGTGTATGTGATCTCCATTGCCGCGCAGCTGGCCGGCATGCACCCGCAGACGCTGCGGGCCTACGACCGGCTGGGGCTGGTGACTCCGGGTCGCACATCCGGACGCGGCCGGCGGTACTCCGTCCGGGATGTGGCGCTGCTGCGGGAGGTACAACGGCTGTCCCAGGAGGAGGGGGTCAACCTTGCGGGGATCCGCCGGATCCTGGAGCTGGGCAGCCAGGTGATGATCCTACAGGCGCAGGTCCGGCAACTTACCGAGGAGCTGGCGCTGGCCCGCGCCGACGCCGAACGCCGGGTGGCCGAGGCGCACAAGAGCCACCGGCGAGATCTCGTGCCTGTCGACCGCGGTGCGATCGTGGTCTGGCGACCCGGCCCTCGCCGTTAGACCACCTCAGCCCAGGCAAAACAGCGCCGCGCCCGCCGCAACCGGACCCGACTGCTGTACGAGACTCAACCTTAAGCCGGAACGACTCAACTATTCTGAGCGTTAAGGAAGATGGAACCAACTAAACGATCATTCTAGGACTCCCATGAACGTGGACCGGCTCACCGCTCGCTCCCAGGAAGCACTCTCCTCCGCAGTCAGCCGCGCTACCGGCGACGGCTCACCGCTCGTCGACCCGCTACATCTGCTCGTAGCCGTCCTGAGCCAGCCGAGCGGGGTCGCAGTCGACCTCCTTGACGTCACCGGGGCCCCACTTGCCCAGGTACGCGCCCGCGCGGAGGCCGCGGTCAGCCGGCTGCCGCACGCCACCGGCGCCAGCGTCTCCCCGCCTCAGCTGTCCCGTCAGCTCATCACCGTCCTGGACAACGCCGAGCGGCAGGCGAATCGGCTCGGCGACGAGTACACCTCAGTGGAACACCTGCTGGTCGCGCTCGCGGAGGAGGGCGGCGAGGCATCGCGGGTGCTGACCGAGTTCGGCGCAACCGCCGAAACCCTGCGTGGAGCGTTCGAAACCGTCCGCGGCGGCGTCCACCGGGTGACCAGTCGCGACCCGGAAGACTCCTACCGGGCATTGGACAAGTTCTCCGTCGATCTCACCGAGCAGGCGCGAGCCGGCAAGCTCGACCCGGTGATCGGCCGCGACGCCGAGATTCGGCGGGTTGTGCAGGTCCTGTCGAGACGGACGAAGAACAACCCCGTCCTCATCGGCGAACCCGGCGTCGGCAAGACCGCGATCGTCGAAGGGCTGGCACTGCGGGTCGTCGCCGGTGACGTTCCAGAATCCCTGCGCAACCGACGCATCGTGTCGCTCGACCTCGGGTCGATGGTGGCCGGGTCGAAACTGCGCGGTGAATTCGAGGAACGGCTACGGGCCGTCCTCAACGAGATCCGGTCCGCCGAAGGTCGGCTTATCACGTTCATCGACGAGCTGCACACGGTGGTCGGTGCCGGCGCCGCCGAAGGTGCCATGGACGCCGGCAACATGCTCAAGCCCATGCTCGCCCGCGGCGAGCTGCGCATGATCGGCGCAACGACCCTCAACGAGTACCGCACCCGCATCGAGAAGGACCCGGCCCTGGAGCGCCGATTCCAGCCAGTCCTGGTCGGCGAGCCCTCGACGGAGGACACCATCGGTATCCTGCGCGGCCTCAAGGAACGGTACGAGGTGCACCACGGCGTACGCATCACCGATGCAGCCCTCGTCGCCGCAGCCACCCTCTCCGACCGGTACGTCAGTGGGCGGTTCCTGCCCGACAAGGCAATCGACCTGGTGGACGAGGCCGCATCCCGACTCCGAATGGAGATCGACAGCCGACCCGTGGCCATCGACGAGCTGGAACGGGCCGTACGGCGTCTGGAGATCGAGGAGATGGCGCTGTCCAAGGAGAGCGACGACGCGTCCAAGGAACGCCTTGGCCGCCTCCAGCGCGAGCGGGCCGACAAGCGGGCGGAACTGACAAGTCTCACCACCCAGTGGCAGGCGGAGAAGAGTTCCATCGTCGAGGTGCAGAAGGTCAAGGAAGAGCTGGAGAACGCCAAGCGCGCCGTTGAGGTCGCCGAACGGGATCTTGATCTGGCCAAGGCAGGAGAGCTGCGCTACGGCATGATCCCGATGCTGGAGAAGCGGCTCGCGGCGGCAACCGACGCACTACCCGGCCCGGACGAGCCCGGCGGCGCGATGCTGAAGGAGGAGGTCGGCCCGGACGACGTCGCCGAGGTCGTCGCATCCTGGACGGGCATTCCCGCCGGGCGGCTCCTGGAGGGTGAGAGCGCCAAACTGCTCCGCATGGAGGACGAACTGCATGCCCGCGTGATCGGGCAGCATGCCGCGGTAGGTGCTGTCTCCGACGCCGTGCGCCGCGCCCGTGCCGGCATCTCCGACCCGGATCGGCCGACCGGCTCCTTCCTGTTCCTCGGTCCTACCGGCGTCGGCAAAACCGAGCTCGCGAGGGCACTCGCCGACTTCCTGTTCGACGACGAACGCGCCGTGGTGCGCATCGACATGAGCGAGTATGCCGAGAAGCACTCGGTGGCCCGGCTCATCGGCGCGCCGCCCGGCTACATCGGGTTCGAGTCCGGCGGGCAGCTCACCGAAGCCATCCGCCGCCGTCCGTACAGCGTGATCCTGCTCGACGAGGTCGAGAAGGCCCATCCCGACGTCTTCGACATTCTGCTGCAGGTGCTCGACGACGGACGCCTCACCGACGGTCAGGGTCGAACGGTCGACTTCCGCAGCACGATCGTAGTAATGACGTCCAACCTCGGGTCGCAGTTCATCGCGGACCCGACCCTGTCACCCCAGGTGCGACGCGACTCTGTGATGGTCATCGTCCGGGAGGCGTTCAAGCCCGAGTTCCTCAACCGACTTGACGACGTTCTGGTCTTCGATCAGCTGACCAAAGAAGATCTCGCCCGCATCGTCGACCTCCAGCTCGACCGACTGCGGGCCCGGCTCACCGACCGGCGGATCACGCTCACAGTCGCGGGCCCAGCGCGAGTCTGGCTCGCCGACGCTGGCTTTGACCCGGTCTTCGGGGCGCGCCCGCTGCGCAGGCTGGTGCAGACCTCGATCGGTGACTCGCTCGCTCGGGAGCTGCTCGCCGGAACAGTCCGTGACGGTGACGAGGTCGTCGTGGATGTCGACCCGGACCGACCCGGTCTCCGTGTTCAACCAGCCGTCCGGGCGGTGTGACTTAGAGCGCCCGGCAATAGGGACGCGGCGGGTTCAACCCGATGGGTTCAACACCCTGGCCATGCACCTGGGAAAGATCCGCCTGGCCCAGGTAATGCCTGGCGATTTCGATCAGGGCGTCCGCCCGCCGCTGCGCTTTTGACCGGTCATCACCCGCTACGGGTGCGCCTCCCATCGCCGCGTCCAACGCCGCAGTGACGGTCTCCCCACCCTCGGCGTCGAACTGGGCATCCAGGAACACCTTGCCCTCAACCGACGACGATAGGATCAATCCGCGCGCCCGATGGGCCCTGTCACGGTCCCTGTCCGCGCCGTCGGGATCAGACGCCTGCGCCCAGTAACGCACGACCCGCCCCAACGTCGCCGGGTCCGTCCCCCGAGCCGCGAATGTGAACATCCCATGGGATTTGATTGCCGCCTCCCGACGTTGTGGCGTCACCGCTGAGGTCACCGCATGAACATGGGAGAAGGACACATCACCCTCCCGGAACACGGCCGTCAGTTCTGGGAACACCGCCAGCTCCCGACTCGCGCGCAGCACTGCCGACCCTGCGGAGCGCGACACCCCGCAGCGGAAGCGCAGCCACGCCTGCACTGAGAGAAAGCCGTCGGCCTGCCACCACCGCGACCTGTCCAAACGATCGATCGACCTGACCCACAATGCCTCCAAGGCGTTGGTGAACCGACGTAACTCCATGACAAACTCCGCCACCTCCCGTGCCGACAATTCCGATGGATCGAACCCGGCCGCCATGCCCCGCAGCCCGGGCAGGTCAGCCAACCCACTGTCGGTCATACTGCCGGTCATACCGCCACCCTCACCAAGAGTCGAACCTATGTTCGAATCATAGCCGACGAATCAGCCGCGATCAACCCGTCGATGACATGCCGCACCCGCGCCATCGAACCTGCGCAGTGCTGTGACGTCCGGTTGTGGCGCGGATTGCGGCGCTAGGGTGTTCCGGTGTGTGTTCCCGGTCGGCTGACCCGCCGCGGCCTGATGGCCGGGGTCGCCGTGACTCTCATGGGATGCTCGGCGACCGCAAGCAACGCCGGTCGAGCCGAAGCCCAGCCCGAGGCGGGCGCACCCTCCCCCGCGCCGACGGCACCCGCAGCCGCATCCCAACCGGCGCAACCGCCGGCAACCGCGTTGACGCCGACCGCGGCGGGCGGGCCCGCAGCCGAACTGATGCGCGCGAGTTCAGGACGCCCGGAGGTGGCCCTGACATTCCACACCAACGGTGACATCGCCCTGGTCGACGGGCTCCTCGCCGCCGTGGCACAGGCACATGTGCCGATTACCTGCATGTTCGTGTGCAACTGGCTGGAACGGTATCCGGACTACGCCCGTCGCGTCAGAGATGGCGGGCACGAGATCGGGAACCACACGTACACCCACCTCGCCGATCTCGACCGACAGAGCGTTTCCGTGGTGCGCACGGAGGTGGAGCGCTCGCAAGAGATCATGGACCGAGTGACCGGCGGACCGGGGGACTACTTTCGGCCTTCAGCGATGCACCACAGCACTCCGACGGTGCTCGCCGAGGCCGGCCGCGCCGGTTATGCTCACTGCCTGTCCTACGATGTGGATCCCCTCGACTACACCGACCCCGGTGCCGACGCTGTGGTCACGCGCACGCTGGCAACGGTCCAACCCGGCTCGGTGATAAGCCTGCACTTCGGGCATGCCGGTACAATTCCGGCCCTGCCGCGGATCGTCGTCGGCCTGCAGCAAAAAGGGCTACGGCCGGTGACGGTACGCGACCTGTTCGCCTGACTTCCGCTCGTCTGATCCCCGCGGGAGGCGGCCTCACTCCTAAGTGGTCGGCGCCGGAAGTTGTTCGGGGGGTGTCGGATGTCAGGTGGATGCGTCGCGAGGCGGAGGACGCCCAGGTAGCGGTGTTCTACCTGGGCTGACGACAACGAAGCGAGGCGCCGCCTGGCGCCGGCAGACCCTGGACGAACTTCCGGCGCCGACCACTAAGGCGGGCAAACGGTCACTCATGCTACAATTCGGACGCCTCTTGTGACCGCATGCCTGTGGCCTGACCCTGACCATGTCGGAGTGACGCGTGGCAGCGACGATCCGTCATCCTGGCCGGCTCTCTGACCGAGAGTTCCCTGACCTCGGACCGGGTGGATGAACCGGCCCACCGACTGGGATGTGCTGGAGCTGGACGGCGACCCGGCCCCGGGTGATCCGTTCTCCGTCCGCCAACTCGCCCAGCGGTTCCTGGAGTTCGCCGCGGACGTCGAGCACGCCCGCAGGCAGGTGACGGCGATGACCGCCGGCGGAGTCGCCCGGTCCTGGATCGGCCGGGCCGGCGACGCCTACCGCGACGAGCTGGAGACGTTCCCCGGGCAGTTACAGAAACTCGAGACCTCCTACCGGATGGCCGGCCGGGCGCTGAACGCCTACGAGCCGGTCCTGGTTGCGGCGCAGGCCCAGGCCGACCGGGCGCTGTCGCAGGGTCGGGAGGCGCGTGCCCACCGTGATCAGACCCGGATGCTGGTCGACCCGGCACAGACCGCACTGGCCTCGGCACTGTCGACCGTCACCGACCTGGCCCCGGCCTTCCACTCCCCGCCCGTCCATACCCCAGCCGTCGGCGTTCCCCCGCCCGATCCGGCGCAGGTGGCGCAGGCGATCCGCAATCAGCAGGCGGCCCAGGTCCGCCTCGACCAGGCACGCGGCTCCGTACGGGCCGCCCAGGACGACCTCGACGCCGCCCGCCGGCTCGCCCTCGCTGCGAGGCAGCTGCGCGAGGATGCGGCAACGAGCTGCGCCCGCGCCATCCGCGACGCCTCCCACGCCGGGATCCGGAACAGACCCTGGTGGTCCTGGGAATGCCTGAAGGAACGGGCGGGGACGCTCTGGCACGCCGCCGTCGAAGTCGCGAAGATCACCGTTGCGGTCCTGGGCGTGGTCACCCTTGCCATCGGCGGGCCCCTCGCATGGGTCGTGCTCGCCGCCGCCCTCGTCGTCCTCGCGGACACCCTGGTCGCATACGGCAGCGACCGGGCGTCCCTGTGGGACGTGGGCTTCGCCTTACTCGGCTGCATCCCCGGTACCAGAGGCTTCACCACGGTCGGTGGACTCGCCCGTGGCGTCCGGGGCGCCACCGGGGCATTACGCGACGGTCGTGCGGTCGCCGGGGTAATCCGCAGCGGTACCGCCCTCGCCCACACCGCCGCTGCCGCCGCCCGCACCCACCTCGCCTCTGTAACTGCTGATCTTCGCCAATCGATCCAGGATCAAGTGCCATTGACGGGTGGACTGCGACAGACTGGTGGAATTCTTGAGAGCTGGGACGAGCGTCTCGCCAGGATTCGCGATCCAGGGTCAATTCGGGCTTATGTCGTTCGAGAGAGCTATGCCGTTGACGCATATGAGCATATACGCTCGCTGGACGCATCCGAGGACGTCACCCGGATCTCCAGATCTTCAGGAATGAACGAGGAGGAAATCGAAACAGTAAGAAATCATATATTCATGAACACCCATACTTTGGATCATGGGATCGGTAGATTCGACCCCGACCCGGACATGGCCGATGCATGGCGACGGCTTCAACAGGGCAAGCCGTTTCCCGAAGATATCGATCTCCTCCGACACGAAGTGTATGAAGCCCACTACGAAACGGTACACTCGTCTACCTACCGGGAGGCGCACACAGCCGCCTACGAGGCAGGATACCCATGGAACCCACCATCGTGGAAAAATCGAGGAGAGCCCTGATGGCCTTCTACACGGCCTTGGAGAAACAGTCCGAAGACAGCGAGAGTGTCACCTACAGGTTCGGGCCCGGCGACGGCCGCTGGGGGTTGATAAAATTCGACAAGCAGGCAAGAGAATACCTGAAACTATCAGATGTCCCAGGTGCCACACACGAGAATCACCTCGAACACGCAATTCTGAAGCTTATCCGTGTCGCCAAAGCGGGCGAAGGATTCCCCGATGTACTCGAATATGCAGCCTGAAGTCGACCCGGTTGGCAGCGGCTACCATCCGTACATTGACCGGAAGAACCCACCCGGCCGGCACGCTCCGCGGCTGGTGGTTGCCGACGAGGTCCGGGTGGCGCTGGATGCGGGACGCCCGGTGGTCGCGCTCGAATCCACGCTGATCGCACACGGGCTACCCCGTCCGCGCAATCGCGAGGTCGCAGCCGAGCTGGAATCCCTGCTGCGCGCCCGTGGGGTGACCCCGGCGACGATTGCCGTCATTGCCGGGACGCCCACGATCGGTCTGGACGCGAGCGCGCTCTCGATGATCGCGGATGCGCCTGACGTGGCGAAACTGTCCGTCCGCGATCTCCCGGTCGCCGCCGCGCTACGCCGCACCGGCGCGACCACGGTCGCTTCGACGTCCGTACTGGCTGCCCGCGCCGGTATCCGCGTGTTCGCGACCGGCGGGCTCGGCGGGGTGCACCGCGGCTGGGTCGACAGCGCCGACGAATCCGCCGACCTGGTGACACTGGCCCGCACCCCGATCACCGTGGTCTGCGCGGGGGTGAAGTCGATCCTGGACGTCGGCGCGACCCTGGAACGGCTGGAAACCCTCGGGGTGACGCTGCTCGGCTGGCGGACGGACATCTTCCCCGGGTTCTACCGGTCACGCACTGGATTCACGCTCGACTGGCGGGTGGACGCAGCGCACCAAGTCGCATCCGTCATGGCGGAGGCGGACGCTCTCGGCCTGCGCTCGGCCGTGATCGTCGCCAACCCGGTGCCCGAGACCGAGCAGCTCGACCATGACCTGCACGACCGCGTTCTGGCCGAGGCGCT